>JBKEAB010000079.1:0-51662 GCA_047971845.1 Paracoccus sp. (in: a-proteobacteria)
CCGGACTGACCGACCCGGTCCGCCGCACCCGGTTCGTCCACTTCACCACGCTTGACGGCGCGACACCAAACCGGGCGGCAACACTGCGGCAGCTCTCACCCGACTGCATCGCCGCGACCACGCGCTCTCTGAGGTCATTCGAATAGGCTTTCGTCATCCATGCTGGCCTCCCCCACCAGTATGGAATCTGAATCACGATCGACCCCGGATGGGAAGGCACTCTCGATTCAGAGAAAAACTGACCCGCTCTAATAATTACGATTTAATATCAAATGGCTATCTCGCAAACTGGCGGAGGATCAGTCCGCCAAAATGGTTGGATTTCTTCAAAGCTGCAGGATATACCTGCCGTAAGTTTAAGGCATATCCTTTCAGGCGCATAACTGGTCGCCAAAATCACATAATCAAGAGCCAGATTGTCTTGTCGATAAGATATTCAGCTAAAATCAGCCGCCCCAAGTGCGAACCGGGCCGCAATCCATATGGACGAAGTTTGAGCGTGAATATTTCCCGACACCACCGGCACGACAGGATACGGCGGCCTTGTACATTTGACCGACCGAACGTGATTTCAGGCGCAAGTCAGCTGCTTTACCGCTCATGTGCAAGGAGTTCTTGGCAACCCCCCGCGAACGTGAACGCAACATTGCGTTAGTTTTCGGGGAACGATAGCCCGACAGCATCATGTAGGGCTCCTCGGTGCGCAGCAAGCGATGTGATGCAGCGGCGACGTCAATGGCCCGGGGATCAATGCCAATGGCCTGTCCGGTCCGCCAGTCACGCATGAAATAATTGATTTCATTCAGGGCATCACGGATGTATTTGCCATCAATCCAGTAGACGGTATCAATGCTTTCACCTGTACGGGGTGAGTACATGCTGATACGTCGATAATTTCCCGAACGGCGCAGAATACCGAATGCGTTACTGGCCACGGGTGCGGCGGCAACGGTCGTTGCAGCAAATACCCCGAGGATACCGCGGCGGGAGATATTGATTGTCATTTCAGATCGCCTGTCCTGCTTTTCT
The DNA here is from genome assembly GCA_047971845.1 of Paracoccus sp. (in: a-proteobacteria). Lineage (GTDB taxonomy): Bacteria > Pseudomonadota > Alphaproteobacteria > Rhodobacterales > Rhodobacteraceae > Paracoccus. The sequence goes on from JBKEAB010000079.1 coordinate 1,030, forward strand.
TGATCCGCCGTAGACACGGCAGCGCATCCCTTCTTAATCCGGGACTGTTTAAGAATATGTCACCAAGCGTGTTTTTTCCGAAGAGATTTTGGCCTGCGGATTGAAAAAATATGCTACAATAGGCGAAAAATTGCCGATGTGTGATGTGAAGGGCACATTTTCCTGAGGGATTTCAACCTATGCATTGCGCTGTGATTGTCGTGCTGGACCTGAGGATACTGTGTCGTCAAAAGTAGGAAAACAAACGAGCAGAGGGTAAAAAGTGAACATTTCTGCGAATCAGTTGTGCCGAATCGCTATGATTGGTGCAGGTTTTGCTATGCTGCCCATGGCAGCGGTGACGATGCCCGCACCCAAGCTGGAGTTCACTGAATTTGAGATGCAGCTGGCCCAGACAGTTTCGTCTGATCCGGGGCTGGCTACGTTTTATGGCGCGCATAGTCTGAAGCATGTATTCGCCGGTGCTGACGCCGCGCCGCGTCGTGTTGCTTTGCGTGATGCTATTGCAACAGCTCCGCAGCACGGTCTGCCATCGGCACGCTATGATATTGCCGGTCTTGATGAGGATACCGGTATGAATGATATCGCAGTTGAACTGCGCTATGCACGGGCACTTTCCCGCTGGGCCGATGATGTATCAAATGGTCTGGTCGATCCTAGGCGAACAGATGCGATGAACAAACGTGATGTGGTGCCGGTTGATATGGCTGCATTGCTTGACCGTATGATGAATGATGATCCGGTTGCCGCATTGGCTGCACTGCCGCCGCAGGACCCGGCCTATTTGCAACTCAGGGATATGCTGTCTGATCAGGCTGCATTGATTGCGCCTCCCGGGACAACAGAGGTTGTGCCGGATCTTTATAATCTGGGGGTTTCCGGATCCGGTGTCGTGGATCTGCGTAACCGTCTTGCCGCTATTGGATTCGTTCCCGAAACCGCACCGGAGGATCCTCAGTTTTTTGATGAGGACCTGCGGGTCGTTGTCGCAAAATATCAGGAGGCAGCTGGTCTTTCTGCAGATGGAATTGCGGGACCGCGGACTATTGCACAGCTGAACGGGCGCGAGGTTGGTGCACAGGCCCGGCGGCTGATGATTGCAATGGAGCGCTTACGCTGGCTGAATGGCCATGATCTGAACCGGCGTATGATCTGGGTGAATATCCCCAGTTATGTGGGGGAAATCCGTGAAGGCGGGCAGACAGTTTTTGAAACCCGTGTTGTTGTCGGCAAGCCGGACCCGGATTGGGAAACGCCTGAATTCAGTGATACAATGGAATTTGTCGTTCCGAACCCACGCTGGAATGTTCCTCAATCAATTGCTGCAGAGTCCTATCTGTCGAAGCTGCGGGCAAACCGCTATGCGGTTTCACACCTTGATGTAGTGGACCGTAAAGGCCGTGTAATTCCACGAGAAAATATTGATTTCAATAAATATACGGACAAGAACTTCCCTTACTTTCTACGCCAGAAGCCATCACCGGACAATGCACTTGGACAGGTAAAGTTCATGTTCCCGAACAAGTGGAATATCTATCTGCATGATACGCCGTCCAAGGGCCTGTTTGGCAACAGCCAGCGGGCCTATTCACATGGTTGTGTCCGGGTGGGGCGTCCCTTCGATCTGGCTTATGAGTTGCTACGGGGGAATTCATCTGATCCGAAGGCGCTGTTTCAGCGGGTCCTTGCCAAGGGGGACGAACAGTGGATCAAACTGGAGGAGCCATTGCCGATCCATCTGGTCTATTTCACGACAATTCCTGGTCCTGATGGCCGGTTGAAAACATATCGGGATGTCTATGGTCGTGACGCAAAGCTGTGGTCAGCCATGCAGAAAGCGGCGGATGTCGGAACCTGAGGCCTGCGACATGACGATATTGCTGGTCATGAATTCAGGACAGAGTCTGGTACTGCGGCTGCCAGGTGGCTAGAACCTTTCTGCAAAAGGAGGCCGCGATGCAGGTAACAGTCAAGGAACTGGCAAGGGCACTGGATGCGCGTGCTTGGGGTGACGTGTCGCTGATGATTGATGGTGCGGCAGAACCGGCTCAGGCCGGACCGAACCAGATTGCGCTTGCCATGTCCCCGAAATATGCAGAAGCATTGGCCCCCGGCGGGGTGGCAGTCCTGGCAGAAGGGATGGACCCGGAAGCTTATGGCCTTGCGGCAGCAATCTTTGCTCCGCGGCCGCGTTTGGTCATGGCCGGGTTGACCCGCAGCTTTGATCCGGGCCCGGATATCCAGCCGGGTATTCATCCTGCTGCGGTTGTGGATCCGTCCGCAAGGATTGGTGAAGGCGCGGCGATCGGACCATTTGTCAGTATAGGTGCGGATGTTGAGATCGGTGCACATGCAAGGGTTGCCAGTCATGCCTCGATCGGGCGGGGGACGCGGATTGGGAATGATGTACTGATCCTGAATGGTGTGTGGATCCAGCATGGTGTGCTGATTGGTGATCGGGTGGTCATTCAGCCCGGTGCAGTAATCGGATCCGATGGGTTCTCCTTCGTTACACCCGAGGAATCAGGCGTCGAGGAAATGCGCAGAAGTCTCGGTAAACGTGGGGAAATACGAAAGCAATCATGGGAACGGATACACTCTCTTGGCAGGGTGGTGATTGGTGATGATGTCGAGATCGGAACATCTGCTACAATTGATCGTGGCACGATCCGGGCAACACGGATTGGTCGTGGAACCAAGTTCGATAACCTTGTCCATATCGGGCATAATGTTGTCATTGGTGAAGATTGCCTGATTTGCGGACAGGTGGGGGTTGCAGGATCTTCGGCAATTGGCGACCGAGTTGTTCTTGCCGGACAATGTGGCGTGTCAGACAATATCACCATTGGAGATGATGTAATTGCCGGAGGGGCCACAAAGATATTCAGTCGTGTTCCCGCCGGGCGTGTCGTTCTGGGTTCCCCCGCAGTTGAAATGACCACACGTATGGAAATGGATCGTGCAACCCGCCGGTTGCCACGGCTTGCCGCTACGGTCGCAAAACTACAAAAAACTGTTACAGATCTACTTGATAATAAGTCCTGATCGGAGGGCAGATGACTGAAATTCGTATGCGTATACGGCGGATTATTGCCGAACAGGCCTTGCTTGACATTGAACAGGTCACGGATGATGCAAGCCCGGCTGATCTGGGGATAGACAGCATGGGGCTTGTCGAGTCGATTTTTGCCTTGGAAGAGGAGTTTGATATTTCGATCCCCTTCAATGCCAATGAACCCGGCAGCTCCGAGTTTGATATCTCGACCATGAGCAGCATCATTGCCGCTGTTGAAAGCTTGGTAGCGGCAAAGGAATGACTGCGAAGCGAAGCGGTATGGCGATGACTGATTCCGGAACGGGTGGTGTGCGGCGTGTGGTCATTACCGGAATGGGTACGGTCAATGCGCTTGGACTTGATGTTCCGACCACACTGGAGGCGTTCCGGGAAGGTCGCTGTGGGATCACTCAGCTGAAGTTTCGTGATGTTGATCGTCTGACAATCCAGATTGGTGCTCAGATCCATGGTTGGCGGCCCGAGAGATGGTTCAACCGTCAGCAAATCCTGCTGTATGACAAGTTTACCCAGTTTACCCTTCTGGCTGCGAAAGAGGCGGTTGCGCAGTCGGGGCTGGATTTTCAGGGTGAGCTTGGCTTGTGTTCCGGAGTCGTTCTGGGAACGGCCGGTGGTGGGCTGAATACCTGGGATGAAAACTACCGCGTTGTTTACGAAGAAGGGAAGAATAGGGTTCATCCCTTTGTCGTGCCAAAGCTGATGAATAATGCGGCTGCCAGTCACGTTTCGATGGAATTTGGCTTGCGAGGACCGGCCTTTACCGTTGCGACGGCATGTGCATCGTCAAACCATGCAATGGGGCAGGCGTTTCAGATGGTCCGCTCAGGCGCGGCAAAGGTTATGCTTTCAGGCGGATCGGAGGCAATGCTGTGCTTTGGTGGGGTGAAGGCATGGGAAGGGCTGCGGGTCATGTCGAAAGATGCCTGTCGTCCGTTTTCGGCCAATCGGAATGGCATGGTACAGGGCGAGGGTGCCGGTGTATTCGTTTTCGAGGATTATGAGCATGCGCGTGCTCGCGGTGCCGAAATTCTGGCAGAGGTTGCTGGCTTTGCCATGTCATCAGATGCGCAGGATATCGTAATGCCTTCGGCACAGGGGGCTGAACGGGCAATTACCGGAGCCATGCGTGATGCCGGTCTGAACCCGGAAGAGGTTGGTTATATTAATGCTCACGGCACTGGCACGACGGCCAATGACAAGACTGAATGTGCTGCCGTAGCCCATGCTTTCGGTCATCATGCGGATATGCTGATGATGTCTTCGACCAAATCCATGCATGGTCATATCATTGGCGGAACCGGCGCTGTTGAGATGCTGGCCTGCATCATGGCGCTGCGTGACGGGGTAATTGCCCCAACTATCGGGTATGAGGAACCGGATCCGGAATGTGCTCTGGATGTGGTCCCGAATGAGGCGCGGGATGCGCAGGTCGATGCAGTTCTGTCCAATGCCTTTGCATTCGGCGGGTTGAATGCGGTTATTGCATTGCGTCGGGTCTGACGGGGGCATGCCGGTTGTCGGAAAAACGATCAGCTATCCTGATCTTCGCGTTGCAACCAGCGTAGCCCGGACTCGGTTGTGGTTTTTGGGGTGTATTCAGCCGAAACCCAGCCCGGATAGCGTGTCGCATCAACGGCATTGAAGAATGCACCATAGTCGATATCACCATCGCGGGGCTCATGGCGACCCGGTGCTCCCGCAATCTGGATATGATGAACACGGTCACGGTATTTTTGCCACGCTCCAAGGACATCACCCGTAATCATATGAGCCTGATAGGCATCGAACTGTAGTCCCAGGTTATTTGCCTCGATTGCATCCAATACCTGCACGGCCAGATCGAAATCATTCAGAAAGTAACCCGGCATGTCGATTGTATTCATCGGTTCGATTGTCAGGCTGGCATGAGGTGCACGCTGCGTTGCCCAATCAAGGTTTTCGATATAGCAATTAAGTGCATCCTGACCTTCGGCCTTGCCGGCCATAATATGGATATGGCGTGCCGATAATGCTTCTGCGACGCGGAGGGAACGTTCAAAGTCTCGTCGAAAGCGCTCTTTCAGGGATGGGATAGCTGCAAAACCACGCGGACCACCTGCCCAGTTGGGGGGCGGGCAATTGATCAGAACAACTTCCATGCCCGATTTCCGGGCGGCCTGACGCAGTTCGGGTGTCGCAAGATCATAGGGGAAAAGGATCTCGACTCCCTGAAAACCCGCGCGCTTAGCGGCCTCGAAACGCTGCAGCATGGGTAATTCGTTAAACAACAAGGTTAGATTAGCGGCAAAACGTGCCATTACAGCTCCAGCGGAAAATAAACACCAGCCGAGACAACACCTAATCGCCCGTCTGGTCCCTGGACAATGGTTTCGGCCAACCGATAGTAACTTTTACGATCAATCCGGGCCAACAGGCCGCTCCGGACCTCAATATATGGGCGCGGCGCATCTCGGGTACCGGATAGAATCAGCGGATGTGCCTGATCCAGAGGCACGCTCTCACCAAGATTCGTTTCGAAGACGATGACATCGTTCCATATTTCCATGTTGACGGCAAGAAATGGCGCATCTTCGACCTGAATGCCAACCTTTTCAACAGGGGTGACAAGGAAATATCGTCCATCTTCAAATTTCAGGATATTGGCAAACATCCGTACCATTTCGGGCCGCCTGATCGGTGATCCTTCATGAAGCCATGTTCCGTCTGCCCGGATCATCATATCCATTTCGCCGCAATAGGGCGGGTTCCACAGATGGACCGGTGCCGGGCCGTGAAGGCCCTGACGTCGTGCTACTGCGGTAATTCCGCCTGCGCGGTCTGCCGCCGGGGCGGTTGTGTCAGAAGTCATGTCGGACGGTTTGCCCATTTCACCCAGCCGCGATCCGTGGTTTCATGCTCATAGAGCAGAATGAGAGATTTGTCATGAGCAAGGATGACATACTGGTTGATGAAATCCTGACACTGGGGGCGCGTCTGATTGACGCACGATCCAGTATCGAGCGCCGTTTTGTCGGTCAGCATGAAGTGGTGGAACAGGTGCTTGCGGCGATCCTGTCAGGGGGGCATGCCCTGCTGGTCGGGCAACCGGGGCTGGGCAAGACCATGCTGGTTGATACACTGGCGACAGTACTGGGCTTATCCGATGCGCGGATCCAGTTTACCCCGGATTTGATGCCGGCTGATATTCTGGGTTCGGAAATTCTTGATCAGGATGCGGATGGGCGGCGCGAGTTCCGTTTTGTCGAGGGCCCCGTTTTCACTCAGCTTCTGATGGCGGATGAAATCAACCGTGCCAGCCCGCGTACACAATCGGCGCTGTTGCAGGCCATGCAGGAAGGGCAGGTAACCGTAGGCGGGACCCATCGCCCGCTTGGGCGTCCATTCCATGTACTGGCCACCCAGAACCCGATTGAGCAGGAAGGAACCTACCCGCTGCCGGAAGCGCAGCTTGACCGCTTCCTGATGCAGATTGATGTGGATTATCCAGACCGGGATACGGAGCGCGCGATCCTGTTGGCGACCACAGGTGTCGAAAATGATACGCCGCATGCCGTTCTGGATGCCGGTGGGCTGATCAATGCACAGGTCCTGATCCGGCGTATGCCGGTGGGAGAAACGGTGGTGAATGCAATCCTCGACCTTGTACGTGCGTTGCGGCCGGGTGATGAAGGTGCTGACTGGGTGTCTGAAACCCTGTCTTGGGGGCCGGGTCCGAGGGCCGCTCAGGCGCTGATGCTGGTGACGCGTGCGCGGGCTGTGCTGAATGGACGCTTTGCACCGGCTCTGGAAGACGTTGATGCCATGGCGGCACCGGTCTTGCGCCATCGCATGGCGCTGAGCTTTGCCGCGCGTGCGCGGGGAGAAACCACGGATAGTATTATCAACCGTGTCCGCGATGCCCGGCTTCGGCAGGTAGCGTGAGCGTCAGAATGCCATCTTCTCATTCCAGTCTTCGGCAGGCGGCAATCCTGCGTGCCCGGGCAGAGACCGCTGCTGCAGCTTTGCCCCCCCTGCATCTGGCAGCAGGGCCGGTCATTCCGATGTCTGTATCGGGTAGCCATGGTCTGCGCCGTCCGGGGACAGGTGAAGATTTCTGGCAATACCGTCCCGCCCATGCAGGTGATACGGCGCGTGCTATTGACTGGCGCCGGTCAGCCCGAAGTGATGCGCAATTCGTGCGTGATCGTGAGCGCCAGACGATGCGAATCGCAGAAATCTGGGTCGGGCGTGGTGCCGGAATGGGGTATGCTGGACAGGGTCATGGCGGAGAAAGCAAGTTCGACAGAGCCCGGCTGATTGCATTGGCGCTTGGGCTGTCCATGATCCGTGGCGGGGAACGGGTGGCAATGTTGGGTGAACCACCCGGCACCGGTGCTGTGCAGGCTGAAAAACTGTCTCTGTCGCTTGCAGGCTCTGATCTGCTTGTCGAGGATGACGATATTCCGGACCAGACTGTTATTCAACCCGGAAGGATAATTGTATTAATTAATGATTTTATATCTGATAACAATATATTATTTAATATTATCAATTCTATTTCGAGTATAAATTGTAGCGGCGTAATCCTACAGGTTCTGCACCCGGATGAGGAAGAGTTTCCCTTTGACGGTGCCATTCGTTTCGAGACGGCTGGCGGGCGGTTTCATGATACACGTGATGCAGGAGGTCTGCGCATGGCCTATCGTGCACGACTTCAGGAACATCGTGAAAAATTGGCGGTGAATGCGCAACGGGCGGGGTTTGTCTTCGGTACGCATGATCTGGGTCGTCCGGTTTCCGAAGCGCTGATCTGGCTGCATGGGATCCTGTCGGCACGATGATGGTTCTGGGTCCGATAGGTTTTGGCGCACCGCTGTTGCTGATGGGGTTGGCTGCATTGCCGGTCTTGTGGTGGCTCATGCGGGTGTTGCCGCCATTGCCGCGCCGGATCCGGTTTCCGGGTGTGCTTCTGCTGGTTGGGCTTCAGGATCCGAATCCGGTAACACGCCGGACCCCATGGTGGCTGCTCTTGTTGCGCATGATGGCGATGGCAGTAGTCATTCTGGCAGCGGCCCAACCGATCTGGCGTCCATCTCCTCCCTTGTCGGAAGGGGACGCTCTGCTGATTGTCATGGATGCCGGAGCGACGGCGGCCCCGAACTGGGTACAGGCCCGGATCCGTGCGACGCGTGCGATTGAGACAGCTATTTCCGAAGGCAGGCCGGTTGGTGTTTTGCTGGCTGATGGTAATGATGACGATACCCTGCGCTTTGGAGCGGGTAACAGGATCGTGGCGGAATTGCGTGCGGCCTTTCCGCAGCCATGGCCAGGTGCATATCCTGAAATGCCGGCTGATCAGTTGATCAATGCTCCCGAAGGCGTGTTGCGTACGCTTTGGTTCAGCGACGGGCTGGATCACCCCAATCGTGCCGGATGGCTGGCTGAACTGACGTCGCGAGGGCCGGTGGGGATCGTGCCGCCGGTTGCTCCGGTCAGCAGTCTGTACATGATTGAAGACGGGACCCATCCGCTTCTGGAGGTTGCGACAACGGGCGATATGGTTCCGGAAATTATTGCACTTGGACCGGACCCGCAAGGTATTCCGCGCCAGCTGGCACGTCTGGAACAGGGGAAAACGGCCACTTGGGATGATGGTATTGTCACACGACCGGTACGGGTTGATCTGCCGCCGGAACTCCTGGGTCGTGTGACCCGGTTCGAGATTGCGGATGCTGAATCTGCGGCATCTGTGGTGTTGGGGGATGATCGTTTGCGCCGTCCGGTTGTGGCATTGATCAGTGACGGACATGCAACATCCGAAAGGCAGGCACTGCTATCGCCTGCGCATTTCCTGCGTAATGCACTTTCCGGATCAGCCCGTGTGGTTGAAGCGGGGCTGGACGATGCATTGGTTGCGCAGCCCGATGTTATCATCCTGATAGACCGGGCAGGGTTGCCCGAAGATAGTCCCTTGGCCGATTGGGTGTCAGATGGAGGCATGCTGATCCGCTTTGCTGGGCCGCGCATGGCCTCTGATGCAGGGCTGGCAGATGAACCGCTGCTGCCGGTCCGGTTGCGTCCCGGCGGGCGGGATATGGGAGGGGCGTTAAGCTGGGGAGAGCCGCGGCAGATCGCGCCATTCCCGCCAGATAGTCCATTTGTGGGGCTGATTATCCCTGAAGATGTCACGGTCCGCGCCCAGCTTATGGCCGAACCTTCCCCGGATCAGGCGGAACGCAATATTGCGATGCTCAGTGATGGTACGCCGCTGGTCAGTCGAGCATCCTATGGGGATGGGAAACTGGTGTTGTTTCACACGACGGCCAATGCGGATTGGTCTTCTCTGCCGATTTCGGGTCTGTTCGTGTCAATGATGGGGCGTCTGATTGCCGGTGCAGGCAGGCCGGGGGACAAAATTTCCGGGCAGATGCCGGATTCGGGCACATGGCTGGCCCGGCAGCTTATGGATGGGTATGGCCGTCTTTCACCAGCCATTGATCCGGCACCGGTTGAGGGTGAAAGGCTTTTGCAGGGTGCAGCACCGGGGCTGTCGGCCGGGATCTATGTTTCGGGGGAGCAGCGTGTCGCGCTGAATGCCGGTGGGCCGGTTGTCCGGGCCAACTGGCCCGGGGCGCGGATTGAAAGCGGCGGCCCTTCCGGACTGGCTCTGGCAGGGTGGTTGTTTCTGGCAGCAGCCCTGTTTCTGGTATTTGATCTGGTCGGGAGTCTTGCACTACGGCGGGGAGGTGTAGCGGGAGCCTTGCTGGTCATCATGCTGATCATGATGCTGCCGGAGCAGCCGAAGGCACAGGACCTCAATCCGGATCTGGCCCGGGGTGCGTCGGAATTTGCTATGGGGTATGTATTGACCGGGGATGAGGAACTGGACGGGATATCACGTGCAGGCCTGACCGGCTTGTCACAGACCCTGACTGCCCGTACGACGGTAGAGCCGACCCGGCCGATCGGGATCGATATTGAAAATGATGATCTGTCGCTGATGACATTTTTGTACTGGCCTGTGGGTCCGGATCAGCCCATGCCCTCTGTCAGGGCTTATCTGCAGCTTAATCGCTTCTTGCGTGGTGGAGGGTTGATCCTGTTTGACACCCGAGATGCTGACCTGGCCGGTGCCGGGCCAGATGGGTCAGATGACTTGCATCGTCTGGCCGGAGCACTGGACATACCCCCGTTGCAACTTGTGCCGCAGGACCATGTTCTGACCCGCAGCTTTTATCTGCTTGATGATATGCCCGGACGCTATGCCGAAGGCGATGTCTGGGTCGAAGCTGCGGCACCCGTATCAGGTAGCGGGCTGGTCAATGACGGGGTTTCGCCGGTGGTCATTGGAGGAAACGCATGGGCTGAAGCGTGGGCCATAGATGATCGCGGTCTGCCGCTTTATGCGGTTGGTGTCGGTCTGGATGGTGAAAAACAGCGTGAAATGGCCCATCGCTTCGGGGTCAATCTGATCATGTATGTGCTGACGGGAAATTATAAATCTGATCAGATTCATGTACCTGACCTGCTGGATCGTTTGCGGCAGGAGGATGTTCCATGAGCTGGGGAGAACTGGTTCTCGATCCGGTCCTGGCACCGTTGATTGGAACAGGAGCTGCTGCGTTTCTTGTGATTGTGGTCATGTTTCTGGCTGTTCTGGTTCTTGTGCTGTCCCTCTGGCGGGGGCTGCGTGGGGCGTGGTGGCGGACAGCGACCGTTTTTCTGATTGCCGCAGCCATGTCCGGGCCGGGTTTGCAGCGAGGTACGGCACGGGCACTGACCGATATCGTCTTGCTGATTGATGATAGCAGTGCCAGTCAGAACCTGTCGGGACGGCGTGATGTAAGCGATGCAGCCATGGCACGGATTGAGGAGCAACTGGCTGCCTGGTCGGAAGCTGAGATACGTCATGTCACGGTGGGGGATTCCGAGGATGGCACTCTGCTTGGTTCCGCGCTGAGCCGTGCCATTGCCGCCGAACCTGTCAATCGTCTGGCCGGGGCCATCATTGTCAGCGATGGTCTGGCCCATGACGGAACCGCCATACCGGCAGATGCGCCGGCACCGGTGCATGTCCTGCAAAGTGGTGCGCCTGCAGACTGGGATCGGCGTATCGTCATTGACGAAGCCCCACGGTTTGCCCTGATCGACAAGCCTGCCACAATCCGCCTGCATATCACTGAAGAAGGTGCTGTTCCCGATGCTGTGGTGGGGCGGACGATAACCCTGACAGCGGTGCTGGATGGTGAGGATATCGCGACAGTCGCCATATCCCCCGGTCAGGGCATTGATCTGCCCGTAACCCTGGAAACAGTAGGTTCAAATGTCATTCAGCTGCGTTTTGATGCCTTGCCGGGTGAGTTGACTGCATTGAACAATCAGGCAGCGCTGACAATCAATGCAGTTCGGGACAGGCTTCGGGTTCTGCTGGTTTCCGGAGAGCCAAATCCCGGTGGAAGAATGTGGCGCAATCTGCTGAAATCAGATGCAAATGTGGATCTGATCCATTTTACGATCCTGCGGCCTCCGGAAAAATTTGATGGCGTTCCGGTAGATGAACTGGCGTTGATTGCCTTTCCGACACGGGAATTGTTCATGGACCGGCTTGAGGATTTTGATCTGATCATCTTTGACCGCTATCGTATGCGCGGTATCCTTCTGCCCCAATATTATGACAATATCCGACGCTATGTCGAAAATGGCGGGGCCATTCTGGTTTCGGCAGGACCGGAATTTGCCGGGGTGGACAGTATCGCGCGCTCGGCGCTTGGGCCTGTTCTGCCGGCCCAGCCGACGGGCAGGGTGATTGAGACACCATTTACTCCGCAGTTGACGGATGAGGGTCGTCGCCATCCGGTAACCGAGGATCTGCCTGGTGCTCCCCAGACGAAAGATGGTGATAATGCGGATAATGTCTGGGGCCGCTGGCTGCGCATGATCGAAACATCACCTGCGCCGGATAGCACCGTGGCAATGACCGGGCCGGATAATCAACCACTTCTGATTCTGCGTCGTCAGGATGAGGGGCGTGTGGCACTAATCGCTTCCGATCAGGTCTGGCTTTGGGGGCGGGGTTTTGAAGGCGGGGGACCCCAGCTGGACCTGATGCGGCGGGTTGCTCATTGGTCCATGAAAGAGCCGGAACTGGAAGAGGAATCCCTGGAACTTGGGAACCCTCGGGGACAGGTTATCGAAATAACCCGCCGCAGCCTGCAGGATATCGAAAATCATGCAACCGTAACCGGTCCGGATGGCCGCAGTTCGGAAACGGCACTGACTGAAACTGCCCCGGGACGGTTTTCGGGGCAGTATACTGCCCTTGTCCCCGGGCTTTATACCGTGCGACAGGGAGGGCTGGCCCGTACGATAGCCATAGGTCCGGTTGCGCCACGTGAATTTGAACAGACCGTTGCTGATGCGTCTGCCTTTGCCGGAGTGGTTGCGGCGACGCGCGGGGCAATTGTGAAGCTTTCCGAGGGTATTCCCGATTTGCGCCGTATTGAACCCGGTCGTCCGGCCAGCGGAGCAGGGCTTGGCGGGACCTGGATCGGGCTGACCACGCGTGGTGCGGAAACCGTGACAGGGTTAAGCCGGACCCCCTTGCTGCCGGCATGGCTGTGGCTTGTGCTGATTGCGGGCACCATGCTGACGGGCTGGCTGGCTGAAGGCCGGCGTGGTTCCTGATGGTCTGTCCGTTCTTGCCAATGCGCCTTACCCTTTGATAGCACCGGTGCAGTTATTGTTCGAAAGGTGACATCCATGGCCGATCCACAGATTTCCGAAGCCGATATCGGCCTGATCCAGCGGATACTTCCGCATCGCTACCCATTTTTGCTGATCGACCAGGTGCGTGACATTGTGGCCCATACCTCGGGAACGGGGGTTAAGAACGTCACCTTCAATGAACCGCATTTCCAGGGTCATTTCCCAAACCAACCTGTTATGCCGGGTGTGATGATTGTCGAAGCCATGGCGCAGACGGCTGCGGTTGTGGTCGGGGTCAGCCTTAATCTGGCTGATAAGGGTATGCGGGTCTATTTCATGGCCATCGACAAGGTGAAGTTCCGGCGCATGGTTGTGCCTGGGGATATTTTGGAAATGCATGTGGAGATCAAACGTGGCGGTGGCAAGATCTGGAAATTTGCAGGCCGGGGTACAGTAAATGGCGAACTGGCCTGCGAAGCAGAATTTACTGCCATGATGGAACAACCCTCAAATGAGGTTACGGATGGCTGAGACGCGCATCCACCCTTCGGCTGTCATTGAAGAAGGAGCGGAGATCGGGCAGGGCGTACAAATCGGTCCGTTTTGTGTGATCGGTCCACAGGTGCGGCTGGGTGACAGAGTTGAACTGAAATCCCATGTCGTGATTGCCGGTGAAACATCGGTTGGGGAAGATACGGTCATCTATCCCTTTGCGTCGATCGGACAGCCCCCCCAGGATCTGAAATTCAAGGGTGAGCAGACGCAGCTTGAAATTGGCAGGCGCAATCGTATCCGCGAACATGTGACGATGAATCCGGGGACCGAAGGTGGTGGTGGGGTGACCTGTGTCGGTGATGATGGCCTGTTCATGGCAAGTTGCCACATTGCACATGACTGCCAGATCGGAAACCGGGTTATTCTGGTCAATTCCGTGGCTGTTGCCGGACATTGCATCGTGGAAGACGATGTCATCGTCGGGGGGCTTTCGGGTATTCACCAATTTGTCCGACTCGGGCGGGGTGCCATGATCGGGGCTTTGTCCATGGTCACGGCGGATGTTGTGCCGCATGGCCTCGTGCAAGGGCCACGGGCACATCTTGATGGGCTGAATCTTGTCGGGCTGAAGCGCAGCGGTGCCAGCCGGGCCGAAATCTCTGAATTGCGCAATACGCTGTCCGTATTGAGCCAGGGGGCCTTTCGTGATGGAGCCCGTGAATTATCGGCAGGAGGGAGACATGGGGCCATGGTTCAGGAAATGCTGGACTTTATTCTCGGTCCTTCCGACCGCAGCTTTCTGAAACCGCTATGACCAGGACCGCTATCATTGCAGGGCAGGGTGCGCTTGCTCCTGCCGTAGCCTCCATACTGGATAATCCGGTGGTTGCGGCCCTGGAAGGGTTTGCTCCGCCAATCCCGCATCAGACATTCCGGCTGGAGCGGCTGGTGCCATTCTTTGACTGGTTGGGCGAACAAGAGGTCAGTCGTGTGATCTTTGCCGGGGCCGTACGCCGCCCGCGACTTGATCCCGAGGCCTTTGATCCGCGTACCGCAAGCCTTGTCCCGCGCATTCTGACTGCAATGCAGTCAGGTGACGACGCCGCTCTGCGCGAAGTGATCGCTCTCTTTGAGGAATCCGGCTTTGAAGTTGTCGGAACTGCTGATATTGCGCCTGATCTGGTTCCGGGTCCCGGAATCCTCGTTGGTGAGCCAACTGCTGCCGATATTGCCGATGCTGACTGTGCCGCAAGGATTGTTCAAGGGTTGGGGGCATTGGATCTGGGGCAGGGTGCGGTGGTCGCGCAGGGGCTGTGTCTCGCCGTGGAAACATTGCCCGGGACGGCGGCCATGCTGGATTTTGTGGCAGGTCATAAGGATATGCGGCCAAGACCGAATGGTGCACGTGGGGTTTTCTGGAAGGCTCCGAAACCAGGACAGGACCGCCGGATTGATTTACCGGCTATCGGGCCGGATACGGTGGATCAGGTAGTTTCTGCCGGGTTGGCCGGGATTGCGTGGGAAGCAGGCGGTGTTATTCTGCTTGCCCCTGAGAAGGTACGGGAACGGGCCCGTAAGGCGGGTATTTTTCTTTGGGCGCGTTAAGCGCCTTTCTGTACCCTGATGAAATTCTCGACGGGAAAGGAGGTACGGCATGCGCGTCTTCCTGATTGCAGGTGAAGTATCCGGTGATAAGCTGGGTTCTGCACTGATGTCCGGGCTTCGTATATTGCAGCCTGAGATTGTGTTTGACGGGGTCGGAGGTTCTGAAATGGCCTCTCAGGGTCTGGTCAGTTGTTTCCCGATGGATGAACTGTCCGTTATGGGCATAGCCGAGGTTCTGCCGAAATATCGTCATCTGAAACGGCGTGTTGCGGAAACGGCTGCGGCTGTGGCTGGTGATGCGCCTGATGTTCTGATTACAATCGACAGCCCCGATTTCTGTTTGCGTGTTGCGGGAATGGCGCGGGATCTGGGCTTTATGGGTCCGGTTGTCCATTATGTTGCCCCTTCGGTCTGGGCATGGCGGCCGGGGCGGGCGGTAAAGATGGCAAAGGTGGTTGATCATGTATTGGCGCTTTTGCCCTTTGAACCGCCATATATGGAAAAGGCCGGGATGAGCTGTGATTTTGTCGGTCATCCGGTTGTCGCAGAAGATCTTGCCAGCCATTCTGAAGGTATTGCTTTTCGCGAGCTGCACGATATTGCACCAGATGCCCCGCTGATCATGTGCCTGCCCGGTTCCCGGAAAGGGGAAGTGATACGATTGGGACCCAGATTTGATGAGGCGCTGATTCGCGTGCGTGACCGTATTCCGGAATTGCGGGTCGTTATTCCGACAGTGCCGGGGGTTTCGCGGATGGTAAGGGATATGACCCGCCGCTGGCCGACTGCGCCCATTCTGGTCGAGGATACCAGGGATAAGCGTGCGGCCTTTCAGGCATCTGATCTTGCTCTTGCGGCATCCGGAACAGTCAGCCTTGAACTGGCAGCCAATGCCGTACCCATGGTCATTGCCTATGACATGGCTCCGGTCTCACGCTGGTTGATTGGGATGTTGCTGAAAACCGATACGGTAACGCTGGTCAATCTGGTCAGTGAAACCCGTGCCGTGCCGGAGTTCCTCGGGCGAAACTGCCGCCCTGGCCCGATTGCCGGATCCCTGTTGGATCTTCTGGAGAACCCTGACAAACGTGCAGTCCAGTCTGATGCAATGGCCATGACCATGCAGCGTCTGGGTCGGGGGGGGGCTCCACCCGGACTGCGGGCAGCAAAATCGGTTCTGGATTTCCTTCAGCGGCGCGGCTGAATCCAGCCGCCGCCCAGAATGCGTGTTCCACCGGTTTCATAGAAGACGCAGGCCTGACCGGGGCTAACCCCCTCTTCAGGATCCAGAAGTTCGATTTCAGCTGTATGGAGACTGGTGGGTCGCAGGATTGCACTGCGTGGGGGACGGGTTGAGCGGATGCGGACCGAGATTTCCCGGACATTACCTTCGAAAGAGCCGTTACCGATCCAGTTGATTTCTCCAACGGGGATGATCCGTGTGGACAGCGCCTCGCGGGGGCCAACGATGACACGGCGTGATTCAGGATCAAGCTTCACGACATACAGCGGGTCGCCAAGGCCGCCAATCCCCAACCCCCGCCGCTGGCCGATCGTATAGTGGATGACGCCGCGATGTTCAGCCAGTACATTACCGTCCATATCCACAATTTCGCCCGGATCGGCCGCGCCGGGACGTAATTTTTCAATAACCGCAGCATAGTTTCCGTTGGGTACGAAGCAGATATCCTGACTGTCGGGCTTGTCTGCCACCGACAACCCATATTGTGTGGCCATTGCGCGTGTTTCGGCCTTGCTGGCCAGAGGACCGAGTGGAAAGCGCAGAAAATCGAGTTGCTCCTGTGTGGTCGAGAACAGGAAATAACTCTGGTCCCGGTTGGGATCTGCTGCCATGTGCAGTTCTGCCCCCTCTGGACCCACCTTGCGTTGGATATAATGCCCGGTCGCCATGCAGTCGGCATCGAGATCGCGTGCTGTTTCCAGAAGGTCACGGAATTTTACCCGCTCATTACAGCGGATACAGGGAACCGGAGTTGCCCCGGCCAGATAAGCATCGGCAAATTCATTTATGACGGATTCTCGAAACTTGTTTTCATAATCAAGGACGTAGTGTGGGAATCCGACCCGCTCGGCCACGCGCCGGGCATCGTGGATATCCTGACCCGCACAGCATGCCCCTTTTTTGGCCAGTGCGGCGCCATGATCATAAAGTTGCAGGGTGACACCGACGACATCATAACCCTGTTCAGCGAGATGTGCTGCGACAACGGAACTGTCGACGCCGCCCGACATTGCAACGATGACACGTGTATCAGAGGGTGCCTTGGCAAAACCCAATGAGTTCAGTCCCGTCTCGGGGCGAATTGCTGTCGTGACTGTCACGGAATATCCTTTCGGGCACCAAGGGCACCGGTCATTACCGAAAATTATAGGAATTATTTATCTGGTCTCAAGGGGGGGTTCATTCAGGGTTAATTTCTCTGTGGCAGACATGCGGCAGAAAGGACCTGCTGATGTATTTGCGAAGAAGTCCGGGGCCTCGTGCCGTGACCCTGTCTGACGGGACGGTTTTGTCGGTGGCTGATTTACCGCCAACGGACACCAGATGGGTGGCCAGCCGCAAGGCTGTTGTTGTCAATGCCGTGGCATATGGATTGCTTGGACGCGATGAAGCCATTTCCCGATATGGTCTGTCAGAAGAAGAATTCGACAGTTGGTGCGGGGCAGTTGAGACCTATGGAATCCGTGCTTTACGGGTCACGGCCATTCAGCAATACAGGCAACCACAGGTTGATTTCCCGGAGTAATTCACATTCAGTAACCTGATGTTAACTTATTGACATAATTGTAAACGCCAGAAAGCGAAACGGAACTGGAATTTGATTATGCGTATACTCCTGGTTGAGGATGATCCGACAACTGCACGCAGTATTGAAATGATGCTGACCCATGCCAGCTACAATGTATTTCTGACAGATATGGGAGAGGAGGGAATCGATCTTGCCAAGCTGTATGATTATGACCTGATCCTGCTGGATCTTGATCTGCCGGATATGAGCGGGATGGAAGTGCTGCGTCAGATCCGAATGTCCCGGGTTGATACACCGATTCTGATTCTGACTGGCTCGGATAATACTGAAAGCAAGCTGCGCGGGTTTGGCTTCGGGGCAGATGACTACATGACCAAGCCCTTTCAACGGGAAGAGCTGGTTGCCCGGATTTCTGCGATCATTCGGCGTTCCAAGGGGCATAGCCAGTCAATGATTCGTACAGGTGATCTGGTAGTCAATCTTGATGCCCGCTCTGTTGAGGTGGATGGAAAACCCGTCAATCTGACCGGCAAGGAATATCAGATCCTGGAACTGCTCAGTCTGCGCAAAGGTACAACTCTGACCAAGGAAATGTTTCTGAATCACCTGTATGGCGGCATGGATGAACCTGAGCTGAAGATCATTGACGTCTTCATCTGCAAGCTACGCAAGAAGCTGTCCGAGGCAATGGCAGGTGAAAACCATATCGAGACTGTCTGGGGACGTGGTTATGTGCTGCGTGATCCGCAGCCAGCTGATGCGGAACGTCTGGCAGTCGGTGCCTGATACCAGATCTGCCATCTGATCCTGAGCAGGGCAGCCTATAGATCCGCCTGTGCCGGAACGAAGGGTTGGTTTTGGCAGACCTCTGGTCAGCCATGAAGCCACAGTTTATCACCCCGGTATCCGGCTGCTGGACTTGCTGGCCGGAAGGGTTGAAAAGGACAGGTGATGGCTGGTTCTGATCAGGATAACGGACACGGGAAGCCGGACGGTATTGCGCGGTTCGGGGGTATGGCGGACATGCCTGACCCTGCTGCAATGAGCGAAGCCGAGGCCCGGGACCACATTGCCCGGCTTTCCGATGTGCTGGTGCAGGCCAATATCGATTACCATCGGGATGATGCTCCGACCATTTCTGATGCCGAATATGACCGGGCCAAGCAACGGCTTGTTGCGCTTGAGGCAACCTTTCCGGATCTCGCATTATCCGACAGCCCGACGCAGAAAGTCGGCGCGGAAGTGGCGGACGGTTTTGGCAAGATAACCCATGCACAGCGGATGATGTCGTTGGGGAATGCCTTTTCCGGATCCGAAGTCAATGATTTCGTTGCCCGGATCCGTAATTTCCTGGGCCTTTCAGAACAGGCAGAGCTGGAATTTACGGCCGAACCCAAAATTGACGGGCTTTCGCTGTCCTTGCGTTATGAAGGTGGCAGGCTGGTACAGGCAGCGACCCGTGGCGACGGAACTGTAGGGGAAGATGTTACGGCCAATGCTAGGACCATCTCCGATATTCCACAGGAACTGACTGGCATATACCCCGATATCCTTGAGGTGCGTGGTGAGGTCTACATGTCTCATGCCGATTTTGCGGCTTTGAACCGGAAAGGGAAGGGTGAGCGTGTTTTTGCCAATCCGCGCAATGCCGCTGCCGGTTCGCTGCGGCAGCTAGATCCTGAGATTACCAGATCCCGGCCACTTAATTTTTTTGCTTATAGCTGGGGTGTACTCAGTACACCCTTGGCGGATACCCAAATGGGTGCGGTTGAAAGGCTGGTCGGACTTGGTTTTCAGACGAATCCACTGACAAAACTGTGTCGGAACGGGCAGGAACTGATTGTGCATTGGACTGCGGTTGAGACGCAGCGGTCCAGTCTGGGTTACGATATTGATGGTGTCGTCTATAAGGTCAATGATCTGGCCTATCAGGGCAGGCTGGGTTTCCGTTCGACCACACCACGATGGGCCATTGCGCATAAATTTCCGGCAGAAACTGCGTGGACACGGCTGAAAGATATCGAGATTCAAGTTGGCCGCACTGGTGCACTGTCGCCTGTTGCCCGCCTTGACCCGGTGATGGTAGGGGGGGTGACCGTCTCCAATGCGACCCTGCATAACGAAGATTACATTGCCGGCATCAATAGCGGAGGCGAGAAAATCCGTGACACGGATATCCGTATCGGTGACTGGGTCAAGATCTATCGTGCCGGCGATGTCATTCCGAAAATTGCGGATGTAGACAGAACAAAACGAACCGGGCAGGAGCAGCCCTATCTCTTTCCTGAAAAATGCCCTGAATGTAATTCAGCCGCAATCCGGGAGCCGGGCGATGCCGTGCGCCGCTGTACAGGGGGGGTGATATGCCCGGCTCAGGCTATCGAAAAGCTGAAGCATTTTGTCAGCAGGGGTGCCTTTGATATTGACGGGCTTGGGGCGAGGCAGATCGAATCCTTCTATCATGATGACCAGCTTTACATCCATACGCCGGCAGATATCTTTACGCTTGAGAAGCGTGATCGGCAGAACCTGTCCAGCCTTGCCAACCGTGATGGTTGGGGCGAGGTTTCGGCACGCAATCTGTTTGGGGCCATCAGGCAACGTCAGGTGATTCCGCTGGCCCGGCTGATCCATGCGCTTGGCATTCGTCATGTGGGTGAGGTTGCCGCAGCAGATCTGGCCCGACATTTCATCAGCTGGGATAATCTGGTGTCGGTCATTGATGCGGCATTACCAGCGGCTGGACGACATCTGCGGGCGGATGAGGCCGTGTTACAGGAACGGGCCGCCGCTTCTGTGGAAGGACGTCGTGCGCGTATTTTAGCTACCCGTAATGAGGTCTTGTCGGAGGCACCGGAATTGCCCGAAAGATCGCTGTCGGCCTATGAGGAACTGACCAGCATTGACGGCATTGGTACTGTTGTTGTGCAATCGCTCTGTGCAACTTTTGCACAGGAGAAAGAACGTGCTTCAATTGATGAGCTGGTTTCGCATCTTGACGTGCAGGATGCAGCCCTTCCTTCGGCAGGTCATAGCCCTGTTGCCGGCAAGACCATCGTTTTTACCGGTACGCTGGAACGTATGACCCGTGCCGAGGCCAAGGCCAGGGCAGAAGTAGCAGGGGCAAAAGTTGCCGGTTCGGTTTCGGCGAAGACCGATATTCTGGTGGCAGGCCCGGGGGGCGGATCAAAGGCCGCAAAGGCTGCCGAGCTGGGTGTTCAGGTCATTGATGAGGATGCATGGCTGACACTGATCGGATAGTGGCCAGGGGGCGTCCCCCGATACTCTTCCCGCTTTTTTCCGGGATTGAGACCTTGCCCGGTATCGGTCCGAAAGCTGCCACAGCGCTTGAAGGGATGGGGATCACCCGCCCGCGTGATCTGATATTCACTCTGCCGACAGGGGGTATTGCAAGGCGTGTTGTTGCCCGTGTTGCCGATTTGTGCCCGCCTGAAATTGCCATTCTGACAGTTACGGTTTCGCGCCATATTGCCCCGACGGGGCGCGGCAGGCCATATCGTGTGATCTGTTCGGATGGGCAGGCCGATCTGGCACTGATCTTTTTTCATGCCCGCCGTGACTGGCTGGAAAGGGAACTGCCGGTTGGGCAGCGACGAATTGTGTCGGGTAAGGTCGAGTTGTTTGATGGCATTGCCCGGATAGTTCATCCCGATCATATCCTGCCTGAAGATGCACCCCTTCCGGCCGGGTATGAGCCGGTTTACCCGCTTTCGGCGGGCCTGACGCAAAGGCAAATGGTCAGGGCGGTAGAAGCTGCACTTGATCGTGCTCCGGTATTGGATGAATGGATTGATCCCGCATTGCTGACCCGCGAAGGCTGGCCATCACAGCATGATGCATTGGTTATGGCACATGCGCCCCAGATGCCTGCCGATCTGGCCCCTGAGGCAAAGGCACGGGCACGGCTGGCCTATGATGAATTATTTGCCCATCAGATTACGCTTGCGCTTGCGCGTCGTCAGAACCGACGGGGTAAGGGGCGCTCCAGTCAGGGGGATGCGCATTTGCGTGATTGTGTCCTGGCTGCTCTGTCATGGCCTCCGACGGCAGCACAGATACGTACGGTTGATGAAATTGCGGCTGATATGCGATCGGACCTGCGGATGAACCGGCTTTTGCAGGGTGATGTCGGGGCAGGAAAGACACTGGTTGCCATGCTGTCACTTCTGATTGCGGTTGAGGCGGGCGGACAGGGTGTGCTGATGGCTCCGACGGAAATCCTTGCCCGTCAGCATCTGAAGGCGCTCATGCCGCTGGCAGAAGTTGCAGGCATCAGGGTTGAGGCCCTGACCGGGCGTGACAAGGGGGATGCCCGTGACAATATCCTGACCGATCTGGCGGAAGGGCGGATTGATATTCTGGTCGGGACCCACGCCGTATTCCAGGATGAAGTCCGGTTTCATGACCTGCGGCTTGCTGTCATTGATGAACAACACCGTTTTGGAGTGGCCCAGCGTCTGAAACTGGCCGGCAAGGGAGAAATTGCGCCTCCGGATGTTCTGGTTATGACGGCAACACCTATTCCGCGTTCTCTGGCCTTGTCGCAATATGGTGATCTTGACTTGTCCACACTGGATGAAAAGCCGCTGGGGCGGAAACCGATCACGACGATCATGCTGGATGATCGCCGGATGGATGAGATCACCGACAGGATAGGTGCTGCGGTTTGTGACGGTGCACGGGCATATTGGGTCTGTCCGCTGGTCGAGGAATCCGAACTTTCTGATCTGACAGCCGCCGAGGAAAGGTTTTCTGCATTGCGGGCGCGGTTTGGAGAAAGCGTCCGGATGGTCCATGGGCAGATGCCGCCTGATGAACGTGATGCGGCCATGGCGGATTTTGTGTCCGGACAGGCGCAGATTCTTGTGGCTACCACAGTCATCGAAGTTGGTGTGGATGTGCCGGAAGCTTCGATCATGGTGATTGAACGGGCCGAAAGTTTTGGCCTTGCACAGCTTCACCAGTTGCGTGGACGGGTTGGTCGCGGGCAGGCTGCATCAAGCTGTGTGTTGATATACCATGCCCCATTGTCGGAAAGCGGGGCACGACGTTTGCAAACCCTGCGGGAGACAGAGGATGGTTTTCGGATTGCCGAGGTCGATCTGGAAATGCGCGGGGCCGGAGACCTGATTGGTACGGCGCAATCTGGTCTGCCTCAGTTCCGGATTGCGGATCTGGAGCGGCAGGCGGGTTTGATGCAGATGGCCCAGCGTGATGCCCGTGCCTTTCTGGAGCGGGACCCTGACATGAGCTTGGAGCGTGGGCAGGCTGTCAGGGCGCTTTTATGGCTGATGGAGCAGGATCAGGCCATCCGGTTGATCAAGACAGGCTAAATGTTCTTAAAAAGTTCTTGCATGTTCTAATTAGATATGAGAACAAAATAGCAACCTGCAAGGAGATTGTCATGACCCGTGCCGTGAAATCCGTACTGACCGCTGAAGGTGCTCCGATCTGCGAACTGGTTTCGGATGCTCTGGGACTCATTGCGATTTCGGTTATCATGGGCGCTGTCCTTTGGCTTCCTGCAATCCTGTCTGCCTGACCTGTTCCGTTAGGGTACCTCGTCCTCGGATCAGTTCCTTGCGGGTGGTATGGCCTTGTGCCTGCCACCCGCTTTTTTTATGCTGCGTTGCAGCGTAGGGGTGATCAGGCATATGAAGCCCGTGGAAAGATAAACAGGACTGCATGATGAAAAAGCGCAGGATCAACCTTGCCTTGCAGGGCGGCGGCGCACATGGCGCTTTTACCTGGGGTGTTCTGGACCGTCTTCTGGATGAGGACTGGCTGGATATTGCAGCAATCAGCGGGACTTCTGCCGGGGCGCTCAACGGGGCGGCACTACAGGCAGGGCTGGCGGCTGCCAAGGGGCGTAACGGGCGTGAAGCGGCCCGCGAGAACCTGAATCACATCTGGTCTGAGGTCGGTATGGTCAGTGATTCGCGCCTTGTCCGCTGGCTGCATTCTCTGGTTCCGGTCTCTCGCAGCTTTGACCGTCTGGCAGAGACGTTTTCCCCCTTTGCCTGGTTTGACAACATGACCCGGCTGTTCAGCCCCTATGATTATGGGCCATTTTATACCAATCCCTTACGGGTTATCCTGAATACCCTGCCTTATCCGGATATTGGTGAAGAATCCCCGACCCGGATATTTGTCAACGCAACGAATGTCCGGACGGGTCAGACGCGGGTTTTTGCCGATAAGGAGGTCTCGGTTGATGCTGTTCTGGCATCGGCCTGTCTGCCGACGATTTACCGGGCGGTGAAGATCCATGATCCGATCACGGGTCAAATGGAAGAGTACTGGGATGGAGGATATTCCGGTAATCCTGCACTCTGGCCGCTTTATCATCCTGATTTACCGCGCGATATCGTGGTGGTGAATATTAACCCGATCCGCCGTGACCATGTTCCGACAACGCCGGCCGAAATTGCCGACAGGATCAATGAAATCAGCTTTAATTCGGCACTCTTGTCGGAACTTCGCTCTATCAACTTCGTCAAGCGTCTGCATAATGAGGGGCGCCTGCAGGGGAAAGTGATGAAAAATGTGCTGCTGCACATGATCATGGACGATACGTTGATGAATGACCTGACTGCACGCAGCAAGATCCTGCCCAATCCGGGGATGCTGGAACGGATGTTCAGGGCTGGTCGTACCGCTGCTGATACTTTTATCGAAGAACATGCTGACGACCTGAACCAACGCGATACGATTGATCTGTCAGCAATGTTCCCTCGGGCACCACTGGCCGGGCTGGGATAGTCCGGTCCTTTTTTGTATGCAGGCCTGTTTTGTGTCAAGCCTTGCACAAAGCGGCGGCTTCAATGGCAATCCTGGCCCCCAGCCGGGCGTTGTTCATGACCAGTTCAATATTTGCGGTCAGTGAACGGCCTTCGGTCAGTTCAAAGATCCGTTGCAACAGATAAGGGGTAACGGCCTTGGCCGATATGCGATGCCGGGCGGCATCGGACAGGGCCTGATCCACGATGGGGGCTATGCTTGCACGCGGGATTTCGGCATCCTTCGGGATTGGATTTGCGATCAGCTGGCCACCCGGTAGGTTCAGGGCGGTCCTGATTGCGGCTGCATGGGCGATTTCGGCCGGGTTATTCATGCGCAACGGGGCTTTCAGGCCAGATTCCGATGACCAGAAAGCCGGTAACTGATCCTGCCCATAGGCAATGACCGGGACGCCAAGAGTTTCCAGAACTTCCAATGTCTTGGACAGATCCAGAATTGCTTTGGCACCGGCACAGATGACAGTGACGGGGGTTTGGGAAAGTTCCTGCAAATCAGCAGAGATATCAAAGCTTTGTTCAGCCCCGCGATGGACCCCGCCGATGCCGCCGGTTGCAAAGACTCTGATGCCGGCACGATGAGCGCAGATCATGGTTGCCGCGACTGTGGTGGCTCCGGTCCGGCCACTTGCCACGCAAATGGCCAGGTCGGCACGGGACAGTTTCATCACCTGTGCCTGAGGAGTTTTGGCCAGCCGCTCCATGGCCTCATCGTCCAGCCCGATCCTGATCCGTCCATCAATCACAGCAATGGTCGCAGGGGTCGCACCTTCAGCCCGGATTGAGGATTCTACCTTCCGGGCCATCTCAAGGTTTCTGGGGTAGGGCATGCCATGGGTGATAATCGTTGATTCCAATGCAACAACGGGTATGCCTGCCTTAAGTGCCTCATCCACTTCGGGCGTGAGGTCGAAATAATCAATCATGGTATATCCTTTCCCGAAACATGAATTGCGGCGGCACGGGCGGCGCGGTCAAGCGATTCGGACCTGTTGGCTCCTTCACGCTCGGCTGCCAGATGTGTGGCCAGAAAATTGTCCCCGGCACCCGTGACACGGGCAATGGTAACCTGTGGCGGGATGGTTGTCAGGATGGGCCCTCCAGTCAGTCCGTCCGCCACTGGAAGCCCCCCGTCGGTCACGATTACACGGTGCATGCCACGGTCCAGCATGGCCTGTGCTGCAGTGGCGGCGTCGGGAAGTGTATGCCCCGCAAGGACTTCGGCTTCATAACGGTTCAGATAAAAACAACCATGGGTCGATCCAATCAGCGGAGCAAGTCGTTCCGCCTTGCCGGGGCTGGCAGGAACGATCCGCAGGTCGGCCTGCGCAAGACCAGGCTCAACGGCGATACGGGTCAGTTGTTCAGTTGTCAGGTTGCCGTCAATTACGGCAATACCGGTCCATGGCTGTGTGACTGAAGCCAGTCTGCCGTCGCGAATCGGGGCCAGCACCAGATCCCCGGCTTCCTCTAGCGAATGCGCGTCGGCAATGGCTGCAATCAGTCCGTTGGCATCCTCAATCGCCATATAAACATCTGTCGGACCACCATCACGGCATAGATAATCGGTGATCACGCCGAAGTCACTGACTGCATCAATCAGTGCATTGCCTTCCGTGTCACGGCCAACTGCCGAAAGAATCGCCGGCACCATTCCCCGGCGGGCAATGGCAATAGCGACATTCAGTGCCACACCGCCCGGTATATGGGCGATCCGGCCCGGCATATCTGCGCCTTGCGACATGACGCCTGTACTACGGCCTATGACGTCCCAGAGCATTGCGCCGATGCAAAGTAAATCGGCTGGTCTGTTCATTCGTCCTCCCATCATATCGGTTTTCCATGCCGGATATGGCATTTTGCAAGGTTCGGGGATTATGGAGTGGGTAAAGAAGTTTCGGGGACCAGCCGTGTTACGCCTGCTGCTGCTGCCCGCGCCAAGTCGGGGTCGAGTGACATGGTGATATATTCACCACGCCGCCATTTGACGGCCAAGTCATCGTAATGACGCGAAAACGGATGTCCGGACTGTCCCGATGCAATGATGAAGACCGAACTGTCGGGATCGGCCAGATCATAAACCCCGCGATATCCGGATCCGCTGACTGGCCGGAAGGGCTGTGGTCCTGATGCCAGCGTCGGCGCCCGTGCCAGTGTCGTGTCGCCACCTGAAAGTGACTGGCGAAGATTCGTGATCCAGCCCAGCCGCGGGATCGGGCCAAGTGCAGGATGTATCTGCATGGCGGTATGGGCATCGCCCCACCGCCAGCTGGTGACATCCGGACCATAGCGTTCGGTCAGTTGCAGGATGGCTTCGTCAAGTGCCCGCCGGGCCAGGGTGGTACAGCTTTCAATCACGGCGGATTGGCGGATATCACACCATGCGGCAGCCCCGTTGCGATTGCGGTAGACACGTTCAATGAAGCTGGGTTGCAGCGTGGTGATATATTCTGCCAGCGGGCCTATCTCGTCTCTGATCAGCCGGTTCTGCAATATCCTGAGCCAGGCTGAATAAATCAGGGGCTCGGGCAGGTGCTCACTCATTGCGCCATCCCACTCGGCCAGCAGGCGCAATGCGTCCTGACGCTGGCGTTCGGATGTCCCGAGTGCCGCGGGTTCTTCCGTGAACCAGAGGTCTGCTCCGATCAGCGGTAGCAGGGCGCGTGCCGCCGGGCTGATGATATCAAGCTGCGTGTCGATGAAGCTGTCGCGGCTGTGAACTTCACGTCCCGACAGCAGATGACGCAAGCGGGCCTCACGCAAGGGTTCATCGCCGTCAAATCCCAGCGGAAGATCCCCCTGAAGCGGGGGAAGCATACCGGTTGCGAAGTCCAGCCCCTCTTCTGTCGCGTCCAGGGTATCGGCACGGACAAGCCCAAGCCAGCGATTTTCTGCAATCCAGCCGGGAGTCGGCATACGCCCATTGGTTGCATGTTGTGGATTGCGCTGAGGCACCAGCCCGACCAGCTGTTCAGCGACACCTTCCTGATCGGCAAGGCTCAGATATACGGCGGGGGTTCCCCAAGACCGTGTGGCCGCTGCCATCGCGTCTTCGCGATTGCTGGCGGACATGATGCCGATCAGGGCGCTCATGGTGGTATCCTGTCCGCTTGCTCCGGTCCAGCTGAGTGAGGCTGCATAACCAGTCGGTGTGATAGAGTTTATCCCGAAAGCAGCGGGGGGAAGCAGTGGACCGTTTTCTGTTTCCCGCAATGTGATCACCCGGTCATTTGCGTTATGGATGCGAATGATTTCGCGTCGGGTTGTCAGATCCTGCCAGCCGCGCAGCCCCCGGTAACGGTTGGAATCACCCGGCTGGACTTCTTCGATGTGAATATCTGCATCGTCCGCCTGAGCAGGAACAAAACCCCATGCAAGCTGGGCCGAACGACCGGAAAATACAGCCGGTATTCCCGGTATCGTGGCACCGATGACATCGCCTGATTGCAGCTGTATCCGGGCCAGATACCAAAGCGATGGCATGGTCAGTGCGGCTTGCGGATCATTGGCCAGAAGCGGCAGTCCGGCGGCGGTATGTTCGGCATCGGCTACAAAGCTGCTGGCGGACATACCCGAAAATGGTTGCAGGTAACCAGCTGTGCTCAGAGGCCACTTTTGCTGTGGGACAGGCTCATCGGCTGCAATCCTGGCCCCGGGCAGCAGGCTGCTGTAAGCCGGCATTGCGGGCTCACCCAGCTTGGCGACGAGGTCCTGTCCGCGTACAGGGGTGGCAAGGGACAGTTGGGCCCGCAGGATCTCGGCCGGAATCTGACGGCTGCTGGCTGCTGCATAAAGCTTCAGGATGGCCAGTGAATCGGCAGGCTGCCAGAAAGAGATTTCATCTGGAACCAGAAAGAACTCCGGGGCTCCGCGACCAAGCGCATCGCGGTTGACGATGGTGATCCATTGATTGACGCCATCGGCATAGGCTTTCAGCGCGTCCCGTGTGTGCTCATTCTGTGCGGTCAGGGACTGTCTTGCTGCACTGGCGAGCCCCATCCGCCGGGCCAGATCATCGGCTGCAAAAGTGCGCTCACCATAAATTTCAGACAAGCGCCCTTGGGCCGCGCGTCGCATGACCGTCATCTGGAACAGGCGATCCTGTGCATGGGCAAGGCCCAGTGCAAAGAAGGCATCACGGTCATTTCCGGCAAAGATATGGGGCACGCTTTCGGTCGAGCGGACGATTTCGACCTCGGTTTCTATGCCGGAAATCTGATAGGTTGCGTTATAATCGGGCAGCGAACGCATGGCAAAATACCAGACCAGAAGCGCTGCCAGAACGAGCATGATGATCAGTCCGACGGTCAGCCGCAGGATCCAGCGGAACAGGGTCAACATATCAGGGCAGGGTCCTTCGAAATGCCACAGGGCTGGGGTGGTTGCCGCGCTGTGTATGACAAGCTTCGGCTGCTTTCAACGGAACATCTGCGGGGTTTTTCGGCAAAGGGAAAGTCCGGATCATCATAAAAATGCTCCGAACGTATTTTAGCTGGTGCGTTTCGGAACGCGATGGCCGATGCTCTTAATGACAGAAGGAGGCAGCAGCATGGCTAGAATTGCGTTTCTCGGACTGGGAGTCATGGGGTTCCCGATGGCGGGGCATCTCGTCCGCACCGGTCATGAGGTGACCGTCTATAACAGGACCCCTGCCAAGGCAGGAATGTGGATGGAAAAATATGCCGGTAAATCTGCCCTGACCCCACGAGAGGCGGTGGATGAGGCAGAATATGTCATGGTCTGCGTTGGAAACGATGATGATCTGCGCAGTGTTTGTCTTGGTGACGAGGGGGCATTCAGTGATATGGCTCCTGGGTC
The DNA here is from genome assembly GCA_047971845.1 of Paracoccus sp. (in: a-proteobacteria). Taxonomy (GTDB): domain Bacteria; phylum Pseudomonadota; class Alphaproteobacteria; order Rhodobacterales; family Rhodobacteraceae; genus Paracoccus. The sequence continues at coordinate 30,294 of JBKEAB010000079.1, forward strand.
GGTTCTTGTCGATCATACAACCGTATCTGCTCAGGTCTGCCGCGAACTGGCCGGGGTCGCTGCAAGGGCAGGTATTGGTTATGTTGATGCTCCGGTTTCCGGCGGGCAGGCAGGGGCGGAATCTGGACAGCTATCTGTCATGTGCGGGGGATCAGAGCAGGATTTCGGACGGGTTGAGCCTGTTATTGATGCCTATGCCCGGATCTGTCGGCTTATGGGGCCGATCGGGTCGGGGCAGATGACCAAGATGTGTAATCAGATTGCCATTGCCGGGCTGGTGCAGTCCCTGTCGGAAGCTTTGCGGTTCGCTGAGGCTTCGGGCCTGAAAGTCGAGGATGTGGTCGAGGTCATCAGTCAGGGTGCGGCCGGAAGCTGGCAAATGGTCAATCGCCACAAGACCATGGCTGCGGGGCAGTTTGACCATGGATTTGCTGTGGACTGGATGCGCAAGGACTTGGGTATATGTTTGCAGGCGGCTGGTGATCTTGGCGTAAGTCTGCCGGTTACGGCGCTTGTAGATCAGTTCTATCAGGAAATTCAGTCAATGGGCGGTAGCCGTTGGGATACATCATCCCTGATCGAACGGTTGCGGCGTTAGTGTAACGACGGAGATTTCCCGATACCTCCTGTACAGGAAGTATCGCCCGGGTATTGAAACGGATAGAAAATCTAATTCCCCATTGAACTTTCCGGCCTTCCGGTCTTATGTTCGGGGCATGCGTGAGTAGTCAACCATGGGTTGTGTATCGCGCCATCAGTTTCGCAGCGGAAGAGGTCTCGTCCAATCAGGGCCTCTATTCGCCGAGAAAACCGCCCTTGCCGCAATCCTGCGCAAGGGTCGACATTCGCTGCCCCATGGCGATAGCCGGGGCCAAGAGGTAACAGACGCGATGCATCGCGCGCGATACAATCCGGCGGAAACGTTGCAGAGAGGTTTTTCTGCAAGCGCAACCGGCATTGGCGCCGCTTCCGTGTCCCCATCATATCGCAGATCTGTCCTGTTTCTGGCGGCAAGCCGGGACAGGGGGCTGCGTGAAAGTATAATCAATGGCAAAGAAAATGCTGATCGACGCGACGCATGCGGAAGAAACCCGCGTCGTCGTAGTGGATGGAACCAAGGTTGAGGAATTTGATTTCGAAACAGTCAACAAGCGGCAGCTTGCGGGCAATATCTATCTGGCAAAGGTAACACGGGTCGAACCCTCGCTGCAGGCTGCCTTCGTTGATTATGGCGGAAACCGGCACGGCTTTCTGGCATTTGCGGAAATCCACCCCGATTATTACCAGATCCCGGCCGAGGACCGGCAGGCACTTCTGGATGAGGAACGCGCTTATGCCGAGGCCGCCGTGGCCGAAGAAGCAGCGGGGGAAAGGAAACCCACACGCGGGTCACGGCGCCGGTCTTCTGCGGTCAAGGCGGAAAAAGCTGTCACTGGTGATGAGACGACCAGTTCAGATGCCATTCCGGGGATGGAACTTACTGATAATGACATCGAAGACACTGATAATCTGCTGACAGATAGTGAGGCCGCTGAAAACACCGTGGCTGCCGAAGAAACTGACATTGCAGAGGCTGATCCTGAGGTAACGGTCATTTCGGAGTCGGGGGACGACAAGGTCGCCGATGACAGCGGCGGGGATGATGCGGTGTCTTCGTCAGACGGGGATGACGACATTGAATCGGTTGCTGATGAGGATGTGATCGAGGAAATCCGTGTGCCCAAGAAGCCGCGCCCGCGTCGCTATAAAATTCAGGAAGTCATCAAGGTCCGGCAAATCATGCTGGTTCAGGTGGTCAAGGAAGAACGCGGCAATAAAGGTGCCGCACTGACGACATATCTGTCGCTTGCCGGCCGCTATTGTGTGCTGATGCCGAATACTGCGCGTGGTGGCGGCATTTCCCGCAAGATTACGAATGCGGCTGATCGTAAGAAGCTGAAGGATATCGCCTCTGAACTGAAGGTTCCGGCAGGTGCAGGGCTGATCATCCGGACGGCGGGCAGCCAGCGGACCCGTACCGAGATCAAGCGGGATTACGAGTATCTCATGCGGCTTTGGGAACAGATCCGCGAACTGACATTCAACTCCATTGCTCCGGCGCCGATTTATGAAGAAGGTGATCTGATCAAACGTACGATCCGTGATCTTTACAGCCGTGAAATCGACGAAGTCCTGGTTGAGGGAGAACGTGGTTATCGTGTGGCCAAGGATTTCATGAAAATGATCATGCCATCCCATGCCAAGAATGTGAAACATTACACCGACTCGATGCCGCTTTATGCCCGCTATCAGGTTGAGGGTTATCTGGCCGGGATGTTCAACCCGGTCGTGCAGCTGAAATCGGGTGGTTATATTGTCATTGGTGTCACCGAGGCGCTTGTTGCGATTGATGTGAACTCAGGTCGGGCGACGAAAGAGGGCTCGATCGAAGATACTGCGGTCAAGACCAACCTGGAAGCTGCCGATGAAATTTCTCGTCAGTTGCGGTTGCGTGACCTTGCCGGGCTGATCGTGATCGACTTCATCGATATGGATGAGCGCAAGAATAATCTGGCTGTTGAGAAACGGTTGAAGGATCGACTGAAAACAGACCGTGCCCGTATTCAGGTTGGCAAGATCTCAGGTTTCGGGCTGATGGAAATGTCGCGTCAGCGCCTGCGCCCCGGTATGCTGGAATCGACGACACAGCCTTGTGCGCATTGCCATGGAACCGGTCTGATCAGGTCTGATGACAGTCTGGCGCTGACTGTATTGCGGGCGATTGAAGAAGAAGGCACGCGCAAGCGATCACGTGAGGTTCTGGTCAGGGCACCTGTTACCGTTACAAACTTCCTGATGAACGCCAAGCGCGAGCATATTGCCGGAATTGAGGCGCGCTATGGCATGTCGGTCCGTGTGGAAGCTGATCCGGCGCTGATTTCGCCCGATTATGCCCTTGAGAAGTTCAAGAATGCAACGCGGATTGTACCTGATGCCGTCAATCCGGTTGTATCGGTCGATGCCCGGCTGATGGCACAGATTGATGAAGACGAACAGGTTTCGGCAGAAGATGAGACCGATCCGGAGGCCGAGTTCCATGATGGTGCGGATGAGGATGTCGGTGTCCGCTCGAAACGTCGCCGTCGCCGCCGTCGCCGGGGGGGACGTGACCGTAATGATACGCCGGATACCGCTGCCGAAACCGATGGTGCTGTGCAGGATGAACAGAACGAAATCTCGGAGGAACCTGCCAGAGATGAGATGCAGGTCGCTGCTGAAGCGCCTGATGCTGTAGCAGAACCGGATACGGAGACGGCCAAACCCAGATCGCGCAGCCGTTCACGCAGTCGCTCCCGTCGCAAAACTGCTGAGCCGGCGTCTGATGGTGGGGATGTACAGGATCAATCTGCAACTGCGGAAACTGAAAACACCGATGCATTGCCGGCAGAAGTGATTGGCGGTGTTGAGGTCATTGCTCCGGTATCAGATGTCGATCTGCAACCCGATGTGGTGGAGGTTACCGAAACCGTTGCCATCGTCGAGGTAAGTGAGATTGTATCCGAGCCTGCCGAGCCTGCCGAGCCTGCCGAGCCTGCCGAGCCTGCCGAGCCTGCCGAGCCTGCCGAGCCTGCCGAGCCTGCCGAGCCTGCCGAGCCTGCCGAGCCTGCCGAGCCTGCCGAGCCTGCTTTAAAGGCTGAAACCGTGACGCAGGAAGTTGCCCCGGCTCCTGTTGCAGAACCGGAACCGTCACCGCTGCGGATCAAGCGACGCGGCTGGTGGTCTCTGGGGTGATCAGAAAGAAAAAACCTGTCGCGGATCGTGGCAGGTTTTTTCATATATGACAAAGGCTTGATCCCACGAGACTGTGACTGGTTTTTGCTGGTCTGGGGCGTGAAATCTTCTAGGCTGTGCCCATGTTCGGAATTGATATCATTGACGCCAGCCTGCTGCCTGCCGCCATGGTTGCGCTTGTCGCAGGCATCTTGTCTTTCCTGTCGCCCTGTGTCTTGCCGATTGTGCCACCTTATCTGGCATATATGACCGGGATTGGGGTGAATGGGCTGAAATCGGGTGAACGCAGTGCGGTTCCGGCTGCGCTGATGTTTGTGCTGGGTCTGTCAACCGTATTTCTGGTCATGGGGTTTGCGGCATCAGCCTTTGGCAGGTTGTTTCTGGAATATCAGGTTCTGCTGTCACAGATCGCGGGCGGTGCGGTCATTGTGATGGGCCTGCATTTCCTGCATGTTTTTCGTATTCCGATGCTGGATCATGAGGCACGCTTGGATGCCGGGGATCAGGGAGGCTCTGTACTGGGGGCTTATGTTCTGGGGCTGGCCTTTGCCTTTGGCTGGACCCCGTGCATTGGCCCGCAACTTGGGATGATACTGTCTCTGGCAGCGACTGAAGCGGAGATCGGACGGGGAACCGGTCTGCTGGCAGTTTATGCGTTTGGGCTGGGAATTCCGTTCCTGCTGTCGGCGATTTTCATCAACCGTTCGATGGGGATCATGAACCGTATCAAGCCATATCTGAAAACCATCGAAAAGGTGATGGGGGCGTTGCTTATTGTCGTTGGTATCCTGCTGATTACCGGACGTATGGCGGATTTGTCCTATTGGATGCTGGAAACCTTCCCCGGGTTGGCAGCACTGGGTTAGCGCCGGACATTCCTGCGTAACTCGGCCAGGGTGATGACCCCTGTTGCAAAGTTCAGGGCAAAATAGATCGCCGCTCCGCCAAAGACCAGTAATGCCAGTTCGGGGATGCGTGCCATATCCGTGTCATTGGTCCAGCCAAGCATGAACCAGAGCGCAGCAGCCATCAGTGCCGATGACAGGATGATCCGGGGTGCAGCCCGTTTCAGCCGTGTGTCCCAGCGGACAGACTGCCCCATGGAACGGGTTCCCCACCAAAGCTGAATGACCATGAACCATGCTGCCAGGGTTGTCCCCAATGCTGCGGCAAGGAAGCCCATGAAAGGCATCAGGCCGAATGCAACCACGGCATTGACCACCATTGAGATTACGGCAAAGCGGAATGGGGTTCTGGTATCTTCACGGGCAAAATAAAGTGGCTGGAGAATTTTCTGGAAAACAAAGGCTGGCAGGCCAAGTGCGTAAACGACCAGAGCCTGTGCCGTTTGCTGGGTGTCATAGGCATTGAACCTGCCACGTTCGAACAGGGTTGAGACCATGGGAACGGCAATGACTGCTATGGCAAAAGCCGCGGGCAGGGTCAGAAACAGGCCAAACTCGGTGGCCCGGCAGAATGCGGACTGGCCTCCCGCTTCATCATTGTTGCGCAGTCGGCGCGACAGTTCGGGCAGAAGCACGACAGCTACGGCAGCCCCGACGACGCCAAGGGGAAGCTGATAAAGACGATCTGATGCTGAAAGCCATGAAATTGCCCCTTCGAATTGTGACGCAACCTGCCGACCAACCAACAGATTGATCTGCACAACGCCTCCGGCAAAGATTGCAGGCAGGGCAATGGTGACCAAGCGTCGCATGTCAGGTGTCAGGCGCGGCTTGCCGGGAATCAGCGTCCAGCCCATACGGTGAGCATCCCACCAGACCAGGGCAAGCTGTGAAATGCCGGTGAGCGGCGTGGCCCATGCGAGAGTGAGTCCCAGATCCCAGCCTTGCCATTGTCCCAGCAGCATGGCGATGATGAACAGGATGTTCAGTAAAACGGGTGCGGCGGCGGCAGCCGTAAAGCGACCATTGGCATTCAGTATCCCCCCGATCATCGAAGCGAGGGAGATCAGCAGGATGTAGGGAAATGTAATGCGTGAATATTCGACTGCCAGAGTAAAGCGTTCGTCCCCGATGAAGCCGGCGGCCATTGCGATGACCAGAAAGGGCATGAAAATCATGGTGATTGCGCAGAAGACGATCAGGGTAAAACCGAGTCCTGAAAAGGCATCACGTGCGAATGTCCGGGGATCGTCCCCGCCTTCCAGTTTCTTGGAAAACATTGGTATGAAAGCTGTGTTGAAAGCACCCTCGGCAAAAAAGCGTCGGAACATGTTCGGCAGGGACAGGGCCACCTGAAAGGCATCCATGACCGGTCCTGTACCCAGCCAGGCAAACATCAGCATATCGCGGATGAACCCTGACAAGCGGGACAGGAATGTCCAGCTGCCGACGGCAAGAAAGCCGCGCACCAATCCGTTCTTCATCCGATCAGGCTCCTGCTCGTTCTGCACCTTCGCGTATGGCCTGCCGCAGCTTCTTTTCCAAGACCTCACGTCGCGCCGGCTGATGCAGTTTCAGCCCGAAGGCATCCTTGACATAGAAACTGTCAACAACCTGTGCGCCATAGGTGGCAATGACGGCAGAAGCAATCTGGATATGATTGGCGGCCAGTGTCCGGGTCAGGTCATAAAGCAGGCCCGGACGATCACGGGTATCGACCTCAATGATGGTGTAGATATCGCTGCCTTCATTGTCGAAGGTTACATGGGTGGGGAACCTGAAGGCACGGTCGCGCTTTTTCATCTGGTCCTTGTCGGCGAAGGCGTCGCGTGCCACGATCTCTCCCTTCAGGGTCCGGTTGATTATTTTGCGCAAGCGCGGCAGGCGTTCGGCATCATAGGGATGTCCTTCGGAATCCTGTACCCAGAAAACCGCCGTCGCATAGCCGTCCTTTGACGTATAGGTCCGGGCGTCGACCACATTTGCCCCAACCAGAGCCAAGGCTCCGGCCAAGCGTGAGAAAATACCGGGGTGATCTGCCAGAACAAAAGCCGCGCGAGTAGCGTCCCGGTCCTGATCAGGGTGCAGGTCAATCCGGATCTCGCTGTCTGATATGCCGTTCAGAAGCCGGGCGAATATGACTTGTGTTTCGGTCGGCAGGCCCTGCCAGTAATTGTCATAATGACGAGCCGTTTCGGTTCGAATGGCTTTCGCATCCCAGCCATCAGCCGTCAGATAATGACGCAGGGAACGTTTGGCTTCATCCCGGCGCTGATCGCGGTTCAGGGCCTCCATGCCGCTTTTGAGAACGGTTGCTGTCTGTTCATAAAGCTGGCGCAGCAGGACTGCCTTCCAGTTGTTCCAGGTTCTCGGCCCGACGCCGCGAATGTCACAGACGGTCAGGACCAGAAGCAGATCCAGACGCTTGTGCGATTTGACGGCCTTGGCAAAGTCGCGGATCGTACGGGGGTCGGAAATATCGCGTTTCTGGGCAATATCAGACATCAGCAGGTGATTACGCACCAGCCATTCTACTGTCTCGGTCTCTTCCGTACTGAAGCCAAGGCGTGTTGTGACGCGCCGTGCGATCTGTGCCCCGATGATCGAATGATCCTCCGGGCGTCCCTTGCCGATATCATGCAACAGGACCGCCAGATAAAGCATGCGGCGGCTGATATTTCCGGCCATGATCCGGCTTGCGATGGGAAGATCTTCGATTTCGTGGCCTTGTTCGATCTCGGCCAAGGCCACGATGCACTGAATGGTATGCTCGTCCACCGTATAGTGGTGATAGACGTTGAACTGCATCATCGCCACGACCGGTTCGAACTCCGGAATGAATGCGCTCAGAACGCCCAGTTCATTCATCCGGCGCAATGCGCGCTCCGGGTTGCCATGCTTCAGCAGCAGATCAAGGAAGATACGTACCGATTCGGGGTTTTCACGAACGTCGTCGTCAATCAGATCCAGACTGGAGGCGACAATGCGCATTGCCTCGGGGTGGATCAGAATGCCGGTCCGCAGAGCTTCTTCGTAAAGACGCAGGATGTTCAGCGGGTCTTTCAGCGCCTCATCCGGATCGGCAAATGTCAATCGTCCCGACAGGTCGGCAAAACCAGACCGCAGCTTCTTGCGCCGCCGCCTGAATATGCGGCCCAGAAGCGGCTGCTGAAAGACGTGACGGCTTTCCAGAGCTGTCAGGAAAACGCGTGTCAGGTCGCCGACACGTGTGGCATGGCGGAAATAGTCCTGCATGAACAGTTCAACCCCACGCCTGCCCGGACGGTCCTGATAGCCCATGCGTAGTGCGACCTCGACCTGCATGTCAAAGGAAAGCACATCGACAGGACGTCCGGCGATGAGGTGTAGGTGACAACGGACTGCCCACAGGAAATCCTCGGCCTGCCAGAAGGCCAGGTGCTCATCACGTGAAAAGAACCCAAGTTCGACCAATTGTGCTGCGCGGTCGACATGATGAATATATTTTGCGATCCAGTAAAGCGTTTGCAAGTCACGCAACCCGCCCTTGCCCTCTTTGACGTTGGGTTCCAGCACATAGCGCTGTCCGCCCTGACGCTCATGTCTGTGATCGCGTTCGGTCAGCTTGGCTTCTATGAATTCCGGTATTGAATTATCGAATAATTCCGACCACAACCGGTCGCGCAGTGTTTCGGCAAGGGCAAGCTGGCCAGCTACCGCGCGGTGTTCAACCATGGAGGTCCGGATGGTCATATCCTGTCCTGCCAGCCGCAGGCAGTCATCAACGCTGCGTGTTGCATGGCCGATCCTCAGCTTGAGATCCCACAACATGTAAAGCATCGATTCAATGACGCTCTCGGCCCAGGCTGAAGTTTTGTATGGTGTCAGGAATAACAGATCGACATCGGATTGCGGGGCCATCTCTGCCCGGCCATAACCGCCAACGGCCAGTATGGCGAGCTGTTCGGCCTCGGTTGGGTTGTTCTGTGGGTGCAAATGGGTTGTTGCGACATAATGGATTGTCGTGACGATGGCATCCGTCAGGCTGGCAATGGCCCGCACTGTTTCGCGTGCTGCACGGGGATGGGTATCGAAACCGGCAATGATGTCGGACATGGCCGCATTGCGTGCCGCTTGCAATATGGACACTGTTTCCGCGCGTTTACTACGTGCATCGGGTGCGCCCCGTACCCGTGCGTCAAGGGCAGGCAGGAAGGTGGCCGGGTCGAATACGGAATGCGCCCCGGGCAGGGCCGGGGCGCTTTGTGGCAGGTTGCTGGTTGACGGGTTCACATCAGAACCCGAATCCGCCGCCGAAGCTGCGTGGGGCAGGGTCGATCACGACAACGCGACCGTTATTGATCGTAGCCACTGACATGCCGCGTTCATTTGTGCCGTTGGGACGCAGACGGAAAACGCCATTGATTCCGGTAAAACCGGCTGAGCGAGTCAGACCGATCGTATTGACGGCATTTTTGTTGCCAGAGCTGGCAAGTGCGGCCACGGCGGCAACGCCATCATAACCCAATGATCCCAGCTCATGCGGGGCCTCGCCATAGGCCGAACGATAACGCGATGAGAACTGGCGCCGCATGGATGTGTCCGGCAGGGCAAACCAGCCGCCCTGTACGCCCGGAAGCTGCAGACGTGCAGCCGGAATGTCCCAGCGGGTTAGGCCCATGAACTGCGCCGTGCGCGAGGTAACCCCTGATGCGGCCAGTTTGTCAGTCAGATAGGGCAGTACGGCTTGCTGGTTTGCGGTCATGAAGATTGCATCAATCTTTCCTGATTTCGCAGCCGCACTGACCGTGGGAATGATGGAGTCGATGCTGTCCTGAGACAGGGCATGCTGTTGCTTGCCGGTCAGTGTTGCTCCGTTCCGGGCAATGGCTGTTTGAATTGCACTTGCCCCGATCTGGCCGGCGGGGTCATTTTCATAGACCATCAGGAAGCGGCGCAGCCCCTGCTTGACACCGTAACGGACAAGCCGGTCGGCAACATTCTGAAAAGTGCTGCCAAGGATGTAAACATTTCCTCCCGCGATGTCGGGATTGTTAGAAAAGGACAACACATTGAGGTTATTGTCCTTCATCGCATGTCCGACAGCATTGGCGGAATCGGCAAAAAGCGGGCCGAGGATGATTTTCGCACCTTCAGCCGCGGCCTTCTCAGCGGCAGAGACGGCAGAGGCCTCGGTTGGTGTCGTGGTGTAGACGCGCAGGTCAATTCTTGCTCCTCTGGCGTCTGCTGCGGCCATACGGGCTGAATTGGCGAGGGAGCGGCCAAGCCAGTCGAGGTCTGCATTTCCGGTTCCACCGGGAACCAGAAGCGCCACCTGCACAGGCTGACGGGGATCAATTTGCGGACCGGTTGCAGGGCCTGACTGGCCTAAGCTGGTCGGTTGGCAGGCGGCAACAGCTAACCCTGCGGCCAGCACGGCTGCTTGCGCAGTACGGCGCGTGATTAGCTTTGCAATGGTGAACATATGAATGATTCCCTATTGTCAGGAGTTGTGGCTTGCGCCGCAGCCTATTCACAACATCCGGCCTTGGCAACGCGAGGTCATATGAAGGAAGAGTACGTGACTGAACGAAACTCCGCACCTGCTTCGCTGCCTGCCCGGATAGAATTGCCCCGGCTGGAACCGGGACTTTATCTTGTCGCAACGCCGATCGGGGCAGCCCGGGACATCACACTGAGGGCTTTGGACGTGCTGAATGCTGCAGATGTTCTGGCGGCTGAGGACACGCGCACATTGCGTCATTTGATGGGGATTCATGGAATTCCGCTGCGAGGTCGGCGAATTGTTGCCTGCCATGACCATAATGAAGGTCAGAAAGGCAAGATATTCATCGAAGCGTTTGGGGATGGAAAATCAATTGCCTATTGTTCGGATGCAGGGACACCGCTGGTTGCTGATCCGGGGTTCAGGCTTGTGCGTGATATGGTCGCGCATGGGGCACGCGTCTTTGCGGTTCCCGGAGCATCGGCGGCCCTTGCCGCACTGACGGTGTCTGGCCTGCCCAGTGATCGCTTCTTGTTTGCAGGATTCGTCCCGCACCCCCTCGGTGCCCGCCGCAGCTGGCTGAATGAAGTTGCCGCTGTCAATGCTACCTCGGTTGTTTTTGAGAGTCCGAGGCGCGTTAAGCAAACTTTGGGAATTTTGTGCGAGATTGATCCGGATAGGAGTATTGTCCTGTGCAGAGAACTGACCAAGAAATTTGAAGAAATCATGCGTGGAACAGCCGAAGAAATTTTGTTGCAGATACCGGAAGCGGGGCTCAAAGGGGAAATTGTTCTGGTTCTGGACCGTCCGGCCCCCAATGTTGCTGATGAATCGGAAATACGGGTAGTGCTGACGTCATTATTGCAGGATATGTCTGTCCGGGACGCGGCGGCAGTGGTTGCGGAACGGTTTGGAATGGCTAGACGGGATGCCTATCAACTGGCGTTGTCTTTGGGAAAGGGGGACTGATGCAACTATGCTTTGATTTTGATCGGGTTGCCGTAACCCCTGTTCCTGTGACTGATCTGTCAGGAACTATGCCCGGCAGGTCGGATCTGGTGCCTCCACGAAGGATTCGTGGGCAGGTCGCCTATTATTCCGGACAGCTTGCTGAGGTTGCCGTTGCTGATCGCTATCGCGAAGCCGGATATAATGTGGTGGATATGCGCTGGCGTGGTCAGGCCGGAGAAATCGATATCATTTTACGCAAAGACGCTCTTTTTGTCTTTGTCGAAGTCAAGGCCGGGCGGGATTTTGCCCGTGCAGCAGGACGGATTTGTTGTCGGCAGATGGCTCGCATATGCATGGCTGCCTGTGAATTCTGCGGTTCACTGCCGACCGGTCAAATGACGGAAATGCGGATGGATGCAGCATTGGTTGATCAGTTTGGCCGGATTGAGATCATTAAGAATGCATTTGGAGACCAGTGATGGTCGATATCTGATCAGGCTTGAAATAACCGGCATTCCGTCCGACAAGACACGAAACCGGAGAACGCTGTCATGAGCCTTTATATCGCCCTGCAAATGGACCCGATCGAAGATGTCGCCATTGATGCTGACAGTACATTCCGGATCGGACTGGAGGCCGAATCCCGTGGTCATCGGTTGTTCCAGTACACAGTAGATCGGCTATCGTATCGGACAGGGGGTGTCTATGCGACCGGACGTCCGGTGACCCTGCGCCATGAAGCTGGGAACCACGTTGATTTCGGTGACTGGATAACAGTTGATCTGACCGAATTTGACGTCATCTGGCTGCGTCAGGACCCGCCATTCGACATGGGCTATGTGACTTCGACTCATCTGCTGGAGCGTGTCCGGGACAAGACTCTGGTGGTCAATGATCCGTTTTGGGTTCGTAACTGCCCCGAAAAACTGATGGTACTGGACTTCCCGAACCTGACACCCGAAACGCTGATCACCCGAGATGTCGCGGAGATACGCGCATTTCGGGACAGGCATGGCGATATCATTGTAAAACCGCTTTACGGAAATGGTGGAGCAGGTGTTTTCCATCTGCGCCCAGATGATCCGAACCTATCGTCACTGATGGAAATGTTCGGGGGGGTGAATCGTGAACCGGTTATTGTGCAGCGTTATCTGCCGGCTGTGACACAGGGTGACAAGCGGATCATTCTGGTTGATGGTGAACCGATCGGGGCAATCAACCGCGTTCCAGCGCAGGGTGAAGCACGGTCAAACATGCATGTTGGCGGGCGGCCGGAAAAGACCGGTCTGACGGAGCGTGAGCAGGAAATCTGTACGGTGATCGGCCCTGTTTTACGGAAAAAGGGCCTGTTGTTTACGGGAATAGACGTGATTGATGGTTGGCTAACGGAAATCAACGTCACTTCACCGACCGGTTTACAGGAACTGGAGCGTTTTGATGGGACTAATGGTGCCGCCATTATCTGGGATGTGATTGAACGCAAGACTGCAGGCTGCTAGTTTGGCTTTGTTAACGTGTCAGCTTTTGACTGATCCCCATCATGGTACACGACCCATATTACCTGATGGGCTGGATGGGTTTTAGGGCAAGTTTCTATCCATGCGTTGAGCGTCTGATCGGGTTGATGAAGGATCCAGTTCCGCAGGGAGTCGAGGCTGGTTCGGACCATGATTTTTGCGCCTTCCATGCCCTTTTCGCCGGATCCACTTTCTGCCCATGCTGAGGGTTGCGCAGCGATAAGTCCATGTGACGGAGAGGGCGATGACAACAAGCAGGGTCGCGAGTTTGCCGGTGCTGGTGATGCTGGTGTCCTCAATATTGAGCCCACGGGCAACCAGATTCTGCTGGGATCAATTTCGTCGGGTCCAGTTGATGACCGGATCGCCCCGTTGTGTCAGCCAGTTGTTGACTCTGGAAAACGGACGTGAGCCGAAAAAGCCCCGGCGTGCGGATAATGGGGAAGGGTGGGGTGTTTCAATCAACAGGTCTTCTGTCCGGGGCAGACCGGAAAGTGCCTTTTGTGCATAATTTCCCCACAGGATAAAGGCCATCGGGCGATATTTTTGTGCTTCGGCCACGGCCTCGCATGCAAGCCTGTCCCAGCCCCAGCGGGCATGTGCACCCGCTTGTCCGGGCGGGACAGAAAGAGAGCTGTTCAGTAAAAGCACACCTTGCTGTGCCCAGTGGCCGAGGTTCCCGTTTTGGGGCGCGGCACCGATATCTTCATTCATTTCCCTGAAGATATTTGAAAGGCTTCGCGGAAGTGGTGTTTCCGGGGTGACTGAAAAGGCCAGCCCGTCGGCATGACCCGGGGTCGGGTAGGGATCCTGCCCGAGAATGATAACCCTCACGGCATGTGGAGGGGTCATTTCAAGTGCGCGGAATATGGTATCCGGACCAGGCAGGAAACTGCTGCCTTCCAGCCGTGAACGGATGGCTGGCCACTTTTTCTGAAAAAAAGCCAGATGCTGCCATTCAGCGGGAAGAATCATACCGGAACAGCTGCAGCAAGGGCAGACAGCTTTGCCTTTGCGGCTCCGCTGTCGATGGCACCGGCGGCAAGGGCGGCCCCTCCGTGTAGGTCTCCGGCATGTCCGGCAATCAGCAATGCGGCGGCGGCATTCAGCAGGACGGCATCGCGATATCCGCTTTTGGTACCATCCAGAAGCGCCCTTGCGGCCGCTGCGTTATGGGCTGCATCGCCGCCAATGATTTCACTGAAATCATGACGAGGCAGGCCGGCATCTTCCGGGGTAATGGTGAATTCACGGATATTACCATCTTTCATCTCAACGACAAAGCTTTCACCTGAGATAGCAAGCTCGTCCGTGCCGTCACTGCCATGAACCAGCCATACATGATCTGAACCGAGCTCGCGCAGGGTTTCCGCCATGGGACGGCACCATGCGGCATCAAAGGCACCTGTCAGCTGGCGTTTGACGCCGGCAGGATTTGTCATTGGTCCCAGCAGATTGAAGACCGTGCGGGTGCCGAGTTCGGCGCGGGCAGGGCCGACATGGCGCATTGCGGGATGGTGGACCGGGGCCATCATGAAGCACAGCCCGACAGTGCTCAATGCCCTTTGCGATTGTTCAGGGGTTGCCATGATGTTGATGCCGAGCTCGGTCAGGGCATCGGCCGATCCCGATTTTGATGACAGGGCCTTGTTCCCGTGCTTGGCGATAGGGATGCCGGCTCCTGCCACAACCAATGCAGCAGCAGTCGAGATATTCAGTGTCTTGCGTCCGTCGCCACCGGTTCCGACAATATCCATTGCGCCCTCGGGCGCTTCGATTCTGTTCATCCGGGAACGCATGGCACGGGTTGCGGCGGCGATTTCATCGACGGTTTCGCCCCGGACGCGCATGGCCATCAGAAGGCCACCGATTTGTGCCGGGGTTGCGGCCCCCTCAAAGAGAGCGGTAAAAGCGATGCTGGCCTCATCCTGCGTCAGGGGGCGTTCTGCGGCGAGTCCGATCAGGGGGCGGATATCGGTGCTCATGCGGGCTCCGGTTTATGACAGCGGGTCAGGAAATTTCGGATCATGACATGACCATGCTCCGAGGCGATGGATTCAGGGTGGAACTGGACTCCCTCGATGGGCAATTCGTTATGGATGATACCCATGATGGTGCCGTTTCCGGTCCGTGCCGTCACACGCAGGGTATCGGGCAGGCTTTCGGGGGCAATGGTCAGTGAATGATACCGGGTTGCACGCAATGGTGAGGGCAGGCCGCCGAATACGCCGGTGGCGTCATGGATCATATTATCGACTTTTCCGTGCAGGATGTTGTCTGCGCGAATAATACGCCCGCCAAATGCTTCTGCAATGGCCTGATGACCCAGACAGACACCGAAAACTGGCAGGTTGCCGCATTTGGCGGCTGCGCGGATCAGGTCGATACAGATCCCGGCCTGTGCCGGATTACATGGCCCGGGGGAGATCATGATTCCGTCCGGACTCATGGCAATGGCATCTGTGACAGACAGTGCGTCATTGCGCATAACTTTGATCTCAGCACCTTCTTCTCCAAGGTAATGAACGAGGTTCCAGGTGAAGCTGTCATAGTTGTCGATGAGCAGGATCATGTCAGTCCGTTGCAAAATGGGGTGAACCCGGCGGGATCAGGCCTTATAGATGTGACAAATGACCGGGCGGGGCAAGCCGCCGCTGGCAAGAAATGGAACAGGCATGGCGACATCGGACGAATTCAGACGGGGCGCGCTGCATGGCTCGCTGATTGGGGCAACCGCATTGGCGGCATTGTCACTGGCCATTCCGCTGCCAATGTCCGACGGGAAGACAGGCGTGCCAGTTGCTGACCTGTCTGACGGGGCCATGATATCCGCACCCAGGATACAGGACGATCTGCCCCGGATTGATGTTGCACCTGTAAGCGGTGGAACCATTGATGAAACATCATCCGCAAGGGTGTCAGAGTTGCCGGAAGATGCATATAACAATCATGAAATCATTATTGTTTCCGAAGTTCCCGATACCATTGACCCTGCCGCCGGTGATGTCAGAAAATCTGTACAGATGATACCTCCGGCAGGATCGGAATTTTCCCGGGCAGAAGACCTGTCCCCGCAATTGCCAGCCAATAGTCCGGCACCCGGGACCCCCGGCCTGTCGGCGGCTCCGGCAGTATCTACTCCGGGGTTTGAAGAGGCCCCGAGCATGGCTGTCAGAACAGTCACGCGGCCGGATACGCTGAACCATGCCGAAGCGCTGCCTCCGGGGCCGGAACAGCAATCTGTACCGGATATGCCGTCAGCAGGCGATTCGCTGCCGGTTTTTGTCCGCCTGCCGGATCGCATTGTGGTGCCGATGCAGGATCGGGAGCCCATGGCGGCTTCCAGTGCGGCACCGGAAGGGGTGCCCGATGATACTACGCGGGTTCTTTCTGTTCGTGACCTCGTGCAGGTGGATCCGGCTGGGAATGCGGTCGTAATGGGTGCTGCGGCTGATGATTTACCCGCAGGGATGGACGGCTTGGGCGAAGATGATATGGATCCTGAATCCGGTGCGGCTCAGGCATCCGGTGCCGCTATTGATCTTCTGCCTGATGATGAGGCCGGGAGCCCTGCAACAACCCCTGTCCGGCCGGTGCTGTCGGCCCTGACGATGCCGGATCCGGGGCTGGAAGCCGTTCCGATGTCGCCAGAAGCGACAGATACGATTGATATCGTAACCCATGAATCAGATCCGGATATAACTGCGGGAATAGCCGATGTTCCGCCGTTGCCTTTGCCACCACTGCGGACAAATCTGATGCAGGGTGGTGATCTGCTGACTCGTGTCAAGTCTCAGGCTGCTGCCAAGGCTGATCTGCGAGGGGGAGGCGAGCCGGCCGCTGATCCGGCACCATTGCAGGTGGAACAGGCGGAATCTGGCCTGCCATTGGGAAATCCGGCACCTGATCTTGCCGTTCCCTCAATTCCTCTGCTTGGCAACCTCTGATATTTGCAGGTCTGTTTTCTTGCCTGTTTTATATGCTGTCAGGGATGCTATTTGCGTCTGACGGTATCCTGACGACCTTCGTGCGGAGACTTCGCGAACAGTTGATATGGAAAGGGTTGCCGTCCTGGCTGAATGGTGACTGCATTCAGGTCTGACAGCTGCCCTTGAAGCGGGCAGGCGCGCGCCCTACAAGCGCAGCCAGAGAATACAAAGGACGGATGCATGACCAGCCTGCGCACTAAGGGCAAATCGACCATCGTATGGATCCTGATGGGCCTGCTTTTGCTTGGCCTCGGTGGGTTTGGCGTTACCAGCTTCACAACAGGCACAAGTGAAATCGGCGCTGTGGGCAGTACATCGGTCGATGCAGCCTCTTATCGTCGTATGCTGGATAACCAGATCATGAATATTTCCCGCCAGACCGGTCAGCGGATCAGTATTGAGGAGGCCCGTACAATCGGGTTGACGCAGGCAGTGCAGGCTCAGCTTTTCACCGGTGCCGCACTGGCGGAGGAAGCACGCAAGGCTGGTGTTTCGGTCGGGGATCAGACGGTTGCGGATATGATCACCTCTGCTCCGGCGTTTCAGGGGCCGGGTGGCTTTGATCGTGCCGCCTATAACGAGGTATTGCGCCGCGAAGGAATGACCGAAGAGCGTTTCGAAACTGATATGCGTCAGGATCAGGCCCGGATGATCCTGCAGGATGCCGTGGTTTCAGGCGTTTCTGTGCCGCAGGCCCAGGTTGCGCAATCTGCGTCATGGGCATTGGAACAGCGTGATATTTCATGGGTCGAACTGACGACGGCGGATCTGCCGGTGCCGGTACGTCCCGCTGATGATGCAACCCTGGAAGCATGGCATCAGGCCAATGCAGACCGATTTACCGCGCCGGCAATACGCAAGATTACCTATGTCTGGATGACCCCGGAAATGCTGGCCGAGTCGATCGAACTGGATGAGGCTGCGCTGCGTGAACTGTACGAAGACCGCACGGAAGAATTCAACCAGCCGGCCCGCCGTCTTGTTGGCAGGTTGGTTTTTGAAAGCCGTGAAGCTGCTGATGCGGCCAGGGCACGGATGGATGCCGGTGCAGCAAGCTTTGAACAGATCGCCCAGGAACGTGGGCTGAACCTGTCCGATATTGATTTGGGTGAACTGACCGAAGATCAATTGGGCATGGCTGGTGCGCCGGTCTTTGCGGCTGAAGATAATGGCGTGGTCGGCCCTGTCGATACTGATCTCGGTCCGGCGCTGATTTCTGTCAATGCCATTCTGGATCCCGTTAGCATCAGTTTTGAAGATGCCCTTCCGGATCTGCGTGCAGAAGCGGCGGCTGCGCGGGCGCGTCGTCTGATCGACGAACATGGTCCCGAAATCGAGGATCTTCTGGCGGGTGGATCTTCTCTGGAACAGGTTGCTGAAGAAACCGATATGCAGATTGGACAGATCGACTGGACTGCGGATGCCGAATCCGTACCGGGGGAAATCGGAGGCTATCCAACTTTCCGTGAGCATGCCGATACCGTCAGTGACAAGGATTATCCTGAGCTGTTTGAACTTGATGATGGCGGGGTCTTTGCCCTGCGTCTGGATGAAGTCGTGCCTCCTGCACTGATTCCCTTTGCTGAGGTGAAAGAAAAGGTTGCGGCTGATTGGGCTGCGGCCGAATCTCATCGTCAGCTGCTGGCTCTGGCGGATGATCTCAAGCTTCAGGCCGTTTCGGCAACTATTCCGCAGGTATCCCCGCTGAACAGTTCGGTTGATGCTGTTCCCGTACCTGCTGCACAGACCATAGATCAGATTGAACCTGCCGCTGAAACCGAGGCCGAAATGATGTCAGGAGCAAAAACTGATGCCCAGGCAGAATCTGTGGCCGTGCAGAACAGCCTGACACTGGCAAATCTGGAATGGCATTCTGAAACCGGGCTGTTGCGTGATGGATGGCTTGAGGCAGCACCATCGGTTGTGCTTGAGGATGCATTCAGGCTGGGCGAGGGTGAAACTGAGGTTGTTGATGATGGTCAGCGCGTGGCCCTTGTCCGGGTTGACCGGATAGATGCTGCCGGGCTGGAAGGTGAGGTCGCGCAGGAAATAGTAACCCAGATCGGGGAACGTCTCGGTTCATCCTTGCAAGCAGACCTTTTTGATTACTATGCCCGTGCCATTCAGGTCGAAAATGGGGTGACGCTGAATTCTTCGGCAATTGCCGCTGTTGAATCGCAGCTTTAACCATGCAGATCACCCCGGATTTCTCGAATTTCGAACCCGGCTGGAATGCAGGCCGTCATCAGCTTCTGACCATGCGGCTGGCGGCGGATCTGGATACACCGGTCAGTCTGATGCTGAAACTGGCAGAGGCTGCGCCAAACAGCTTTGTGCTGGAAAGCGTGACGGGGGGGGAGGTCCGCGGGCGTTATTCCATTATCGGCATGAAGCCGGATCTGATCTGGGAGTGTCGCAATGGCAAGGCCCGGATCAATCGTGAGGCACGTTATTCGGATAGCTTTACAGAGGATGACCGACCGGCACTTGAAAGCCTGCGTGCGCTGATCCTGGAAAGCCGGATTGATATGCCCGGTGACATGCCTGCGGCTGCGGCGGGGCTGTTTGGCTATCTCGGTTATGATATGATCCGGCTGGTCGAGCATTTACCGAATGTAAATCCCGATCCGATCGGGGTGCCGGATGCGATGCTTCTGCGTCCTTCGGTCGTTGCCGTTCTGGATGGGGTAAAGGGCGATGTTACGCTTTGTGCACCTGTCTGGTACAGTCCGGATGTAACCGCGCGTGCAGCCTTTGCGCAAGCGGCTGAACGTTTGTCGGAAGCCCTGCGTAGTCTGGATCGGATTCCGCATGAGCCCCGTGAGATGGGGCAGGCCCCCGAGGTTGGTAAACCTCGTTCGAACTTCAGTCATAAGGGCTATCTGGACGCAGTCGGACGTGCAAAGGAATATATCCGGGCCGGGGACATCTTTCAGGTCGTGCCGGCACAGCGCTGGACAATGGACTTCCCCTTGCCGCCATTTTCCCTGTATCGCAGCCTGCGCCGAACCAATCCGTCGCCCTTCATGTTCTTTCTTAACCTGTCTCCCGAAGAGGGTGGGTTCCAGATCGTTGGAGCAAGTCCGGAAATCCTTGTCCGGCTGCGTGATGGCGAAGTTACGATCCGGCCGATTGCCGGAACACGGCCACGCGGGGCCAGTGAGGCTGAGGATCGTGTGCTGGAAGCCGATCTTCTTGCCGATCAGAAGGAACTGGCGGAGCATCTCATGCTGCTGGATCTGGGGCGCAATGATGTCGGGCGTGTGGCAAAGATCGGGACCGTATGCCCGACCGAGAAATTCGTGATCGAGCGGTACAGCCATGTCATGCATATTGTGTCCAACGTGGTTGGCGAGTTGCGTGAAGGTGAGGATGCACTATCTGCGTTGCTGGCAGGGCTGCCGGCTGGTACGGTTTCAGGTGCACCGAAGGTTCGGGCTATGGAAATTATTGATGAACTGGAACCGGAAAAACGCGGCGTCTATGGCGGTGCAGTCGGTTACTTTGCTGCCAATGGCGAGATGGACATGTGCATCGCGCTACGTACCGGTGTTGTCAAGGATGGCCAGCTTTATATTCAGGCAGGCGGTGGTGTTGTCTATGACAGCGATCCCGAAGCCGAATTCATGGAAACCGTCAATAAAAGCCGTGCCCTGCAACATGCAGCCAGAGAAGCAGCACGTTTTGTCAGGGGCAATGGCGGCTGATATCTTTTTGTCTGAGATCGTCTGAAACAGGGATCTGAAACAGGGACAGGCTGTATCTTCCGTGCCTGTATTTCTTCTTTAGGCTGTGTGGATGCTTGGGATTTCCTTTGGTGTAGAAGGCTGCTTCCATATTCCTGCGGCAGGGAGATTTGCCGTGGGAACCTTGGAATGGCTGATCTTGTCCGATCGTCAATGGGCTCGAATTGCGGCCCATGTCATCGGTGATGGCCGCACGCGCCGCTGCCGCAGTAATCGGATGTTCGTGGAGGCAGTGCTCTGGATCGTGCGCCCCGGTTCGCCATGGCGCGACCTGCCGGAGGTATTTGGCGCATGGAATTCAGCCTTCTGCCGGTAGCCGCTGGAGTTGGAAGGGTGTCTGGTGGCGGATATTCGAGGCAATATCTGGGACTTGGATTTCAAACATCTGATTGTCGACGGCACCATCATCTGCGCCCAGCAATACGCCTCGGGTACAGGAAAGGGGCTGAAGATCAGGTCATTGTCCGCTCTCGCGGCAGGCTGAGCACCAAGCTGCACATGGCGGTGCGTGATCCCGGACAACCCGTCGCGGGCGTGAAATACCCGCTCGACCGTGATTCCTATGCCCAACAATATCTTGTCGAGTGCCGCTGTTCAAAGCTCAAATAGTTCCAAAGGGTGGTCACACGATACGAGAAGACCGCCAGAAATTACCAGGCTGCCATCACCATTTCCGTAATCGTCCTGTCAATCAGGTAGGGTCGACAGGACCGAATGCAATTGAACGCGACCTGATGTCGTTCTGGATACCGGATCATACCAACGGCCCTATGTATTGACTTGTCTGGCATATTCGCGATCAGTGACTGATCTGACGCGGTTGGTATCGTTTGCGAAGAAGTTCCATGCACCGCAGCATCGTGCAACGATGTCGTCGTAGGTGTCGAAGACGGAGATCGCGAGGCGGTTGGCGCGCAGCCAGGCCCGGACATTCTCTACGGGGTTCAGTTCCGGCGCGTAGGGTGGCAGCGTCACGATGGTGATGTTGTCGGGGACGCGTAGCGC
>JBKEAB010000080.1:0-21517 GCA_047971845.1 Paracoccus sp. (in: a-proteobacteria)
AAAACAGGCGTCACCAGCTATGTGCCGCTGACCCATGAATTGCGTGCTGCTATCGCTCGCACGCCCGACATCTCCCCAACTTTTATCCTGAGCAAACGTGGCAAGCCTTATGCTGTGGAAAGTATCGGGAACATGTTTCGTGAAGCTGCAATAGAAGCTGGCATGACGGCGAGACTGCATGGATTGCGCAAAGCGTTCTGTGTCTACTGGGCCGAGCAAGGCAAAACTGTGCACCAAATCGCAGCTATGGCGGGTCATGTGACATTGACTGAGGTGGAGCGCTATACTCGCGCTGCCGACCGTGAGCAGATTGTCAGACTCATCATGCAGGGTGCGTAATCTGGGACACACGAACCCAGCCAATGGGACACAAGTTAGTAACAAACTGAATAAAAAGGATAAAACTCAATGGCCGTAGAAAAATGGCGACCCCGGCAGGACTTGAACCTGCAACCTATCCCTTAGGAGGGGATTGCTCTATCCAGTTGAGCCACAGGGCCATTGGGTTCCTTCTGACCGGGTTGACGTGATTTGGCAAGGTGCTTGCCCTGCCGGGCTGTGATGCGCTAACTCAGGGAAACTGTTCGGAAACGATCCATGCCTCAACGCAAAAAGCATCGCCCGCTGACACTTCGTGACGTGTCCGAAGCTTCGGGTGTGTCTGAAATGACTGTCAGCCGTGTCTTGCGTAACCGCGGTGATGTTTCCGCCGCGACCCGTGAAAAGGTCCTGACGGCGGCCAAGACGCTGGGTTATGTGCCCAACAAGATTGCCGGGGGATTGGCCAGCCAGCAGGTAAATCTGGTTGCCGTTGTCATTCCCTCGCTTTCCAATCTGGTTTTCCCCGATGTGCTGTCTGGGATTTCGGGTGAGCTGGACGATACGGCCCTGCAACCCGTAATCGGTGTTACGCACTATTCCCTGTCTCGCGAAGAAGCAGTTCTTTACGATATGCTGTCCTGGCGTCCCTCCGGTGTTATCCTTGCCGGACTGGAACATAACCGAGCGTCGCGGGCCATGCTGGAATCGGCCTCTGTCCCGGTGGTCGAGATCATGGATGTCGATGGTAAAGAGATCATCGACACCGTAGTCGGAATCAGTCACCGTGAGGCCGGTCGCCAGATGGCTCAGGAAATCCTGGCAGCCGGCTATCGCCGGATCGGGTTCATTGGCACGCATATGCCTGAAGATCACCGGGCCAAGAAGCGCCTTGAAGGTATGGAGGCCGCGCTGAATGAAGCTGGTGTCGAGTTGACTGCACGCGAATATTATCAGGGAGGCTCGTCGCTGGCCAAGGGGGGGGAGCTGACCGAACGCATCCTGACCCGCCAGCCGGATCTGGATTTTCTTTATTATTCAAACGACATGATCGGTGCCGGTGGGCTGCTTTGGTGTCGTGAACGGGGATATGATATTCCACACCAATTGGGTCTGGCCGGGTTCAATGGGGTTGACCTGCTGGATGGCCTGCCGGTCCGGCTGGCGACGACGGATGCCCGGCGGGTCGATATCGGACGCAGGGCAGCCCGGATCGTTTCTGGTAAAGAACCACGGCCAAAGGACGGCAGACTGGTACTGAACTCGTATTTCATGCCGGGCGATACAATTCGCAAGCCTGCTTAGGTTTTATGGACAGTTATCCGATTCATGGAATGACCATCGCGATGGTGATGACAGCAAAGCAGTTCCCTCTTGTCTTCCCGTATCGGGTTGTGCCCCGTTGGAATTACTTATGCTGTGGAGGCAGGCATTCGACCAGATACCGTTCAGCATAACAGCCTCGTTCAAACAGATATTTTATCACCTGTAATGTACGAACAATACATGGGTTACTATCTGTCATACCGGCTGGCACCGGTAGGATCAGTGGTGTGCTGTCTGAGGTACTGAAGCACGATACCTTTGGGGATGGTGCCGTTGGGGGATAAAAATAGCCCATACCCGCAAAACCTGCAGCCCCGGTTACGCCTGCCGATCAGCGACACGAGGCAAGGCAAACAGCCCTTCACCCTGCACACCAGATCCGAGATGGCAGGCTTTACGGACCGAGGTCTTACATCTCCGGAACAAACAGACCCCAAGCTGCAGCCAAGGATCCTGGCAAAATGGTTGCTTTTACTCGCCTGCCCTTCACAAGTGACCAGATCTTGCATTACCGTGAGGACTCCACAGGGCGGCGGGGCATATCACGATGGCGAATGGTGCAGCTTCAACGTCTGCAGCTACGCCCGCCATATCAAGATATCCAGCGGGCGGGCGTCCTGCGAAGGTACCCGTAAAGATTGACAGAGCGCTGAACAGCCCGCCACAGGATTGGCGGAAAGTATCAGATGTTGTTATTTTTCAATCTCATCCTGTGATGCCAGCCAGCGTTCGGCATCCAGAGCCGCCATACAACCCATGCCTGCACTGGTAACGGCCTGACGATAAATGTGATCGGTCAGATCGCCGGCGGCGAAAACCCCCGGGATCGATGTATGCGTTGATCCCGGCTCCACCTTCACATAACCGCCCTCATGCAACTCCAGCTGATCCCGGACCAGTTCGGAAGCCGGCGAGTGACCAATCGCGATGAATGCTCCTGTCGCATCTATTACGCTTTCATCGCCAGTCTGGACATCACGGATCCGGACGCCCGTAACCCCGAGAGGATCGTCCTTGCCGAGCACCTCGACCAGTTCACGGTTCCAGATGGTTTCTATCTTGGGGTTCTTCAGCAGACGCTGTTGCAGGATTTTTTCGGCCCGCAACTCATCGCGCCGGTGAATCAGAGTGACCTTTGATGCAAAATTGGTCAGGAACAGGGCTTCCTCCACCGCAGTATTGCCACCACCAATCACAACGACCTCGTGCCCGCGATAGAAGAAACCATCACAGGTTGCGCAGGCGGAAACGCCAAAACCCTTGAATTTTTCTTCCGACGGCAGGCCCAGCCATTTTGCCTGTGCCCCAGTGGCCAGAATAATGGCGTCTGCCGTAATGACATCACCCGAATCACATTCGGCACGGAAAGGCCGCTGAGACAGATCCAGCCGGGATACCATGTCAAACTTGATTTCGGCTTCCATGGCGCGGGCATGTTCTTCCATCTTAACCATCAGATCAGGGCCCTGAATTTCAACCATACCGGGCCAGTTTTCGACCTCGGTCGTGGTGGTCAGCTGTCCTCCGGGTTGCAGTCCCTGTATCAGCAGGGGTTTCAGCATCGCACGTGCAGCATAAACTGCGGCAGTATAACCAGCCGGGCCTGATCCGATGATGATAAGTTTGCGATGCTCTTCGGCCATCCGGGCCTCCTGTCGGTTTCACTGCGTACCATAGAGCTAGTGCAGCTGTCCTCCGGCTTCAATCACCTCAAATGCTGTTAGACCTCCGCGAAACAATATTGCGCAGGTTGCCCTTAGGATATAGTTTGTGAATGATTACACGAAGGAATTGGCAATGCCGGGCACCAAGCTTGACGAGATCGACCGCAAGATCCTGGCTGAGCTACAGGCCGACGGCCGCATGACCAATGTTGAGTTGGCCCGCCGTGTCGGTATTTCCGCACCTCCATGTCTGAGGCGTGTCCGCGTATTGGAAGAAACCGGTTATATCCGCAGTTATCATGCAGATATCGACGCCCGTACCCTGGGGTTCGAGGTCCAGGTTTTTGCCATGGTCCGGTTACGGAACCAGTCAGAGCGTGATCTGGCCGATTTCGAGGAGCGAGTGAACATGTGGCCCATGGTCCGGGAATGTCACATGTTGAATGGTGAAATTGATTTCATTCTGAAATGCGTGGCACCCGATTTGACCAGCTTTCAGTACTTCCTGACGGAAAACCTGACGGCTGCCCCCAATGTCGCATCGGTCAAGACCAGTCTTGTGATTCGCTGTGCCAAGGATGAACCGAGCGTTCCGTTCTCAATTGTGGAAGAACGCTTTGTCACCACACACAGAGGCTGACCCGCCCTACCCAGCCAGGCAAATTGCTGAAATCAGCCGGCCATAATCAGCCTCACCCTGATGGGTTGTGCGACGATAGGAAAAGAAGCGTTCCGGATCGGAATAGGTGCAATGTCCGATCCATGCAGCTTCAATTCCGGCTTCCCTAAGCCGGAACAGCCCGAAGCCGGGCAGGTTGAACATCGGCTGGCCATTCGGTCCCTCTGCAAAGAACCGTTCATATTCGGTATCTTCACCAGTGAAATAATCCATAAAATCCCAACCGACCTCATAGGCCCGTTGTGAGATGCAGGGACCAATCACTGCGCGGATATTTCGTGCGCCAAGGGCATGCATCGCATCCGTGGTTGCCTCAAGAACACCTGAAAGCGTACCTTTCCAACCAGCATGCGCTACCCCGATGACACCGTTTTCCGGATCGGAAAACAGAACCGGCTGGCAGTCAGCAGTCAGGACGGACAGGGCCAGGCCGGGCGTGGCTGTCACCAGCCCGTCTGCCGGGATATTGCAGATAGTGTCAGCCTGTTCATGACCTGTCAGGGTGACGATATCGGCAGAGTGAACCTGATGTACTCCGCTCAGGCGATCCGGGGGCACACCCATTGCTTCGGCAACGCGTGCCCGGTTGGTGGCCACAATATCCTGCTGGTCGTTGGACCCGCGACCGCAGTTCAGCCCGGAATAGATCCCCGAACTTGCTCCGCCCTTGCGTGTAAAGAAGCCATGTCGTGTCCCGGCAAGCAGGTCATGTGTCAGGATTTCCAGTGTCACCTTCATTGTGCCATTTTCCATCATGCCTGCGTAAAGCCGGTTGGCGCAGGCACTTCACGCGCCCAGATTGCAAGTACCTTGAACAATTCTCCCATTTCGGAAGGTGCGGTCAAGCGCCTTGCTGCCATATTTGCACCGGCATCCCCCGCTTCTGTCAATCGTGCGGCCCTGAGATCAATGCCAAGAGCCTTCAGAAATGCACCCTGGGTCGTCAATCCAGCCCTGCATCCTGCGGCCTTTGCAGCAGCAGCCAGAGGCGCAAAATCGACATGGGCTGTCAGATCAGATTGCCCGGGATTTTCCAGCGGATCAACTGACTGATGTGCGGACAGGGCCTGAAACGTATCGCCACGGCCATTCCAGCCACCGTAATCGACGAACAGAGCCACTCCGCCATGTGCTGCAATCCGTGTGGCTATTTCCGTCACGATCACCGCTGCGGCCGGGCATCGTTCGATCACATCACCTTCGGTTCCCGGCAGATCAAGATCCATGACCGGACCCAACCCGAAGCTTAACCGGCCATGATCATCAATTCCGATCAGCCTTTCGGCCCATCCCCCTGCCACGCACTGGAACTGCTGGATGGGCAGGGCATCAAAAAATTCGTTGGCAATCAAAAACAACGGTGCTCCGGGCAGTTCTCCGGCATGATCAAGATGGACAAGCGGTCCCAGCTTCTCATGTTGCAGTTTGCGTAAATGCGGGGATGCTTCAACCAGATGCAGGCGTGCGGCATCTGCCATACCCGGCACGATACGCATGGCCCTTTGTATATCAGCCATCAGAGTTCCACGTCCCGGGCCTGCTTCTGCCAGTGTAAACGGTGAAGGCATAGCCTGATCCAGCCAGCACTGGGCCAGAAACAATCCGATCAGTTCACCGAATATCTGGCTGATCTCGGGCGCTGTCGTGAAATCACCAGCCGTGCCGAATGGATCACGTGTCGTGTAATAGCCATATTCAGGATGAAGAAGGCACAGTTCCATGTAACGCGAAACCGAAATGGGGCCATGCAGGCGGATTTCATCCGCAATCAGCGCATCAAGCGGTGTCATCTGGCAGGAAGCCTCAGCGCCCTGACGATGAACCAGATCCCTAGGGCCAGCATCGGCAAAGACAGAAGCTGCCCCATACTCAATCCCAGGATAATACGGCCAAGTGGATTATCGGCAGAGATGAACTGCACATCCGCTACCCGGAAGAATTCGACAAAAACCCGCGCAGCACCGTAACCTGCCAGAAACACGCCAAGTGCAAGGCCGGGCCGGCGCAATCCGCCTCGCTGAACCAGAATCCACAGTATCAGGCCCAGCACCAGACCTTCCAAGCCGGCCTCGTAAAGCTGACTGGGGTGTCGTGCGCATGGACCGGTGATCCCCGGACAGTCCTGCGCGGCAACGCCCGGGAAAATAACCCCCCATGGCATGTCCGTGGGCCGCCCCCAAAGTTCCGCGTTGATAAAGTTGGCAATGCGTCCGAAAAATAGCCCTATCGGGGCAACAACGGCAAGTGCATCGGCCAGCCGCAAGGGCGAAACATCATTACGCCTTGCCCACCACCATGCCGCCACAATGACTCCCATGAAACCGCCATGGAAGGACATGCCACCTTCCCAGACTTTCAGAATGTCCACCGGATGCGTCAGATAGTAACCCGGCTGATAGAACAGCACGAACCCAAGTCGCCCACCGACGACCACGCCAAGGACGATCCAGGTAAGCAGCTCTTCCACCTTGTCAGACGACATTGGAGCCCGATCACCCCAAAGCCGGTCTGCCTTCATCAGGCGGGAAACCACCCAAGCACCAGAAATCAGCCCTACCAGATAGGCTAGGGCATACCAACGCAGGGAAAACTGAAAATCACCCAGTGTAAGTGTGAATATCTCGGGGGAAATATCGGGAAATGGGATCATGATAGTCCTTTCTGACGCGCACGCTAGTCAAAGGCAGCACAGTGTCAACATTGAACCCCGCGGGAGGTTACACCATATAGACCGAAACAGGTTTCAGGAGGACAGCATGTCCACGCAAAACAAGTTCTTTGACGATATGTCAAAGATGATGACAAATGCGATGGGTGTCGCTCAGGGTGCCAGGGATGAGGCCGGAAACGCCTTTAATTCCTGGATTGACCGTTGGCTGGCTGAACGGGATCTCGTCACCCGTGAGGAATTTGACGCCGTTCGTGACATGGCCATCAAGGCCCGGACGGAGAATGCCGAACTGAAAGCCCGGATTGAGGCATTGGAAAAAGCTCCAGGTCAGGGCTGATCCAGCACAATCACCTGTTGCAACGTGCCATCGGTCTCATAGATCAGCACATCGTCCTGATCCGTCACGACAATCAATCTGTCATGACCGAAGGTCACTGCCACGGGGGCCGCGCCTTTGGGCAGGATCACAGCTTCAGGCAGTTCAGGTAAGGCTGGCGCATTCAGACGGGTCCACAGGATCACTGCAATCACAGCCAATCCCAGTAACATCGCCACGGCAAGCCCACCGACTGTCAGCTTGAGAAACAACAGATGCGGCACCGTCCCATCGGTCTGCATCATTCCCCGGCCCTCGCCCCGCACGGCATCATCCTGTATATCATGTTCCATGTCTGAGCTTATCCTGACCATTCCCGAAGGCGTTACCGACCGCCTTGATAAGGCGCTTGCCGATCTGGCACCAGAAGAAGCCGCACTTTCCCGGTCCCGCCTGTCTAAACTGATTACCGAAGGTGCGGTGACCGGCCCGGATGGGACCGTATCAGGGATAAGATCACGGGTCAGCCCAGGTCAGGTCTTTCACATTGCACTACCGGAACCAGGGCCGGTTAAAACCCTGCCGCAGGATATTGCACTGCATATTATCCATGAGGACGAGGACCTGATCGTTATCAACAAACCTGCCGGAATGGTCGTTCATCCAGCCCCCGGCAGTCCGGATGGAACACTGGTCAATGCCTTGCTGCATCACTGCGCAGGCAGTCTGTCGGGGATTGGCGGGCAGGCGCGTCCCGGCATCGTGCACCGGATCGACAAGGATACATCGGGTCTGCTGGTTGCGGCAAAATCAGATCGGGCGCATCATGGGCTTGCCGCACAATTCGAAGCTCATAGTGTCAACCGCATCTATCTGGCACTGGCGCATGGCGCGATAGATCCGGGGGATGCCCGCCTGAGGGGAATCCGCGGCATCGGGTTCGAGCCCGGCGGAGTGCTGAAAATCACCTCACGACTAGGACGCCATTCACATGACCGGCAACGGCAGGCCGTGTTTTTTGAAGGTGAACGGGGACGTCACGCCGTAACCCGGGCTCGCATGCTGGAAAGCTTTGGTACCCCTCCGGCAGCAATGCTGGTCGAATGCCGGCTGGAAACGGGCAGAACACATCAAATCCGTGTTCATATGGCACATGCCGGGCTTGGTCTGATCGGAGATCCGGTTTATGGTGGTGCCCGTAAGGCTTCGACCCGTTTGCTTGGTCCAGTGGCACAAAAAATACAGGCTTTTTCCCGCCAGGCTCTGCACGCTGCACATCTTGGCTTTACCCATCCGGTCGACGGATTGCATCTGGAATTCACTTCACCCCTGCCTGCGGATATGCAGGACTTGCTCGTCAGTTTACGTGGAACTGACACATTACAAATAAGTTGATCTGGCGAGAGGACAGGACATGGCCAATTATACGAACCTTCCCGCCCCCAGCCCTGAACAGGGGCTGAACAGGTATCTTCAGGAAATCCGCAAATTCCCCCTGCTGGAACCTGAGGAAGAATACATGCTTGCCAAAGCATGGACCGATCATGAGGACAGCGAAGCTGCGCATAAGCTGGTAACATCGCACCTGCGCCTCGCAGCGAAGATTGCCATGGGCTATCGCGGCTATGGCCTGCCACAGGCCGAAGTGATTTCCGAAGCCAATGTCGGGCTGATGCAGGCCGTCAAGCGCTTTGATCCGGAAAAGGGCTTCCGTCTGGCCACCTATGCGATGTGGTGGATCCGGGCCTCAATTCAGGAATATATCCTGCGTAGCTGGTCACTGGTCAAAATGGGTACAACTTCGGGCCAGAAGAAACTGTTCTTTAACCTGCGCAAGGCCAAGAACCGCATCGGTGCGATGGAAGAAGGCGATCTGCGCCCCGAAAATGTTGCCAGAATTGCCAATGACCTGAATGTGACCGAACAGGAAGTGATCGAAATGAACCGCCGGATGGCCGGTTCGGACGCATCACTGAATGCAACTGTCGGATCGGGTGATGGTGAATCAACGGCGCAATGGCAGGACTGGCTGGAAGATGAAGATGCCAATCAGGCCGAAGCCTACGCCGAAACGGATGAATTGAATCAGCGTCGTGAAATGCTGGTGCAAGCCATGGACACCCTGAATGATCGGGAAAAAGACATCCTGATGGAACGTCGCCTGCGCGATAATCCCCTGACACTGGAAGAATTGTCTGCCCGCTATGACGTGTCACGCGAACGCATCCGTCAGATCGAGGTTCGTGCCTTCGAGAAACTTCAGGCGCGGATGCGCGACCTTGCCCGTGGCAAGGGCATTGTGGTTGAGGCTGACGATTGACGCCGCTGTCGTGCCACCACATTGTGTTGGTATAATTTCGGCAGGTTAGAATGGGCTCAACCGCTCTCAGGCAGTTTCAGCGGCTGGAAACATCGGGAAGCTGGCGCCCTGCGCCGGGCGAACAGTTGCGCGAAGTTGTCGTGTCGATCGGTGAAGCAACGCTGGTGCTTTCCGACCCGAAATCCGGGGCACCGCTGGCCCATTGGTCCCTGCCTGCCGTACAGCGCACAAATCCCGGAAAGGTTCCCGCGATTTATGCTCCAGCAGCGGCAGACGGGGATGGCCGGTCCGAAATTCTGGAAATTGATGAACCCCTGATGATTGATGCCATTGACCTGGTACAGGCCGCCATAACATCACGCCAGCCTCATCCCGGCCGCTTGCGTGGGGGGCTGATGATGGCGGCATTGGCCGCCATGATTGCAGTCACAGTCCTGTGGCTTCCGTTTGCACTCAGATCCTATGCGGCCCGTATCATGCCTCCGGCTGAGCGGATCAGGGTTGGTGAAATGATCCTACAGGACGTAACCCGCGCGACCGGACAGCCTTGCCACACCCCGGCTGCCGAACAGGTCTTGCAAAAACTCGGACAACGGATCGGGTTACCCGACAAGGCCCGGATCAGGGTTATACGTGATGGGGTGGAGGGGGTTCTTGTTCTGCCCGGAAATCTTGCCCTGGTCGATTACCGCCTTATTGAAGAGCAGGCAGGTGCCGAGGCTCTGGCAGGCCACTTGCTGGCAGCAAAGACAAACGCCGAACTGAACAATCCGCTGCGTAATGTCATGCAATATACGTCCTTTCCGGATGTGCTAGCATTGCTGACACGTGGTGCATTCCCAGCTCATGCATTATATGGTTATGGCGAAACATTGCTGTCGCACCCCCCGGCATACCCATCGGAACAGACATTGCTGGCCAGATTCGGTTTGGCGAAAATTCCGATTACCCCCTATGCCCGGACCCTGCCAGGCAGGGCGGACGCACCACCCGCATTAACTGAAGCTGATCCGTTCCGGACCCAACCATATTCCAGGATCCTGACGGAACGTGACTGGGTCGTGTTACAGCAGGTCTGTATCGACGAAAGGTAAATTTCTGTAACCGGCATCATGAGAATCCGGATCCACTATCGGAAACGATATCATCAACGGGCAAAGGCTGCCGGATATCCGGATTTACGCAGCTGGTTAAGGGCAACAATCAAGCGTTCACGGGATGGAAAAGGTCCTGCCATGACAATCCTGTCCATGTCCGGTTTGGCTGTCCTTTCGCGTGCGACCGGATATCCCATCATCCCGATTTCGCGGATAACAGCCATGGCCTTGTCATGTGGAAAACGACCTATCTGAACAAAGCGTGCATTTGCCGGAATATCAGCCCGGTCAATATCAGGGATCTCTCTGGCTGATTTCCGCACCTTCCCGGCCCCGTTACGAGGATCAGAATCATGTGGCCTTGTTCCCGTTATAGGACCGGAATCAGGCAAGTCCGGCCCCAAGGGTTTTTCTGATGAGGATCCAGATGCATGTCCTTGTTTGTTAATATGGCTGTCAGACTTTGCCGTGACCCTGATGGTCATGCCCGGCCCGTCATCTTCCGGACGCCTTTGCCGCAATTTTCGGATATCTTCCGGAATACCGGAACATAATCCCCCCGTCGGATCGCTGTTGATTGTGAGTTCACCAGATACGGTTGTCATGCCCAGCAACCCGCAAAGCCGTGCATTGGGATAAAGATCACGTCCCGGTCCGGCTGCCAGGGTGGGGACGGCATGCAACCCGCGTGTGATGGCTGCTCTGATATCCCGTGATCGTGTGGTATCCGTTGACCTGACAACCCTTGATACAGCTTCATGCAGTGGCTCGGCATGGTCCATCAGAGCAGTTTCAGATGAGGGCACGTCTGCAATTGCTGCCATATCAGCCAGAGGGCCAACCGGACCTTCCCGGCTCATGACCCGGACAGTCAGTTCGCGTTCAATATCTGTCATTGATACTGCCATATCGGCAGTCGGATTTGCCCTGCCTGTCAGGCTTGGCGGAAAGCCACATATCTGACGGCCATTATTTGTCAGACGGGCAGCCCAGCCAGAACTGTCCCTGACAAATACACAGCCTTTGCTGTCGATATACTGGCCTGACCGGAAGTCTGCCGGTGGCTGCTCCGCAGGTTGAGGAACCTGCGCAAAGACAGCAGAGGTCCGGAAGACCAGCATGATAATGATCAGGGCATGGACACGCATCTGCAACCGAATCAGTCGTTTTGACCGTTCTAGCTGAACTGCCTTACCAGCTCGTTAACGGCTCACCTGGTCCCGAACATGCGGTCACCTGCATCACCCAGCCCGGGTATGATATAGCCGTGATCATTCAGCCTTTCATCCAGTGCTGCTGTCACGATCGGCACATCAGGATGGGCCTGCTGCATCCGCGCGACACCTTCTGGCGTGGACAGCAAGCACAGGAAACGGATATTCCTTGCCCCCGCCTGCTTGACCAGATCAATGGCAGCAACTGATGAATTCCCAGTGGCCAGCATCGGATCCACGATAATGGTCATGCGTTCATCAAGTTCGCCCGGCAGCTTGGAATAATACTGGACTGGTTGCAGCGTTTCAGGGTCCCGGTACAACCCGATAAACCCAACCCGTGCAGATGGAATCAGTTCAAGTATACCATCAAGTAACCCATTACCTGCCCGCAGGATTGAAATCAGAGCCAGCTTCTTGCCCTCCAGCATCGGGGCATCCATTGGCTGGATCGGTGTCTCGATCCGCTGATGAGACAAGGGCAGTTCACGCGTGATTTCATAGGCAAGCAGCAGGCTGATTTCCCGTAAAAGCTGGCGGAATTCAGATGTCGGAGTCGCACGGTCCCGCATCAGGGACAGTTTATGCTGTACCAGAGGGTGTTCAACGACAGTCAGATGCTGAGGGGACATAAGGTTTCTCCGATAACCAAGGGCTGGGTTCAGGATAATTGTGCAAGTAGTCTCGCATGTGTTTCCGTATCACAGAAAGCAGCACCTGCGGCCGTTATGTTCTGGCTGGAAAATTCCTGTCTGCCCCACCTGAAGACCTCAGCAAGGCGTTCATATTCATGATTGAGAGTCGTATGGAAAAACGGCGGATCGTCAGTGGACACCGTAACTCTGATACCGGCATCTGTAAGCCGGGCAATGGGATGGGCAGACCAGTCCGGATAAACGCCAAGTGCCACGTTCGATCCGGGACAGATCTCAAGCACGATTTCACGCTGTGCAAGTTCATCCAGAAGGCTGGGATCTTCTATTGAACGGACGCCATGGCCAATACGACTGACACCCAGGCTCAGCGCGTCACGAACGGATTGAGGTCCGTCCCATTCACCGGCATGACAGGTCAGCCCGAGGCCGGCTTCACGGGCGCAGTCAAAGCTCCATGCAAAATCCTGAGGCCGGCCCACGGCCTCGGCTCCGGCAAGACCCACCCCCGTCACCCAGCCTGTCCGATCCGCACTGCCGGTTTCGGCCGCACAGATGGCCGTTGCCCTGCCGCGTTCCGGGCCAAAATGACGGATCAGGGTCAGAATTGCACGGCTGTCAATACCCTGAGCGGCCATCTCTGCAGCGGCCTCTTCCATTGCCCCCAGGTAATCACGCCATGCTGCCAGATCACCACCACCGCAAAATTCGGGTGACACAAACAGCTCAGCATATATTGCCCCCTGTTCAGCACAATTTCCCAGTACCTCACGCACCAGTCGGGCATAGTCCTGCGGTGTCCGGATGACCGAGGTAGCAGCTTCGTACACACGTAGGAAATCATCGAAATCACGATAGGCATAATGTCCGTAATTATCGAATATCGCGCTCAGATCAGTGCCCTTTTCCGTAGCAAGTCCACGGATAAAGGCTGGAGGTGCAGCCCCTTCCAGATGCAGGTGCAGTTCTATCTTCTTCACGTCTTTCATCAGTCTCGATCCTGCATGTCAGTTACGGAAATCAAATGAAACTTGTGCCGTGACCAGGCAGGGGTATTTCAAGATGGGCGGCAATACTTGCACCGATATCGGAAAATCCGACCAGTCCGATCTCTCGGCTTCCAAGCCCGGCTCCAAGGACAGGAATACGTTCTCGCGTATGGTCGGTTCCGGTCCATGACGGGTCATTACCGTGATCGGCTGTGAAGATGATCAGGTCTCCGGATCGCAACTGCGAAAGCGCCTGCCCGGCGATGGTATCGAACCATTCCAGTTGTGCGGCATATCCGGGAATATCACGACGATGGCCATAGAGGCTGTCAAATTCGACAAAATTAGCAAAGGTCAGACTGCCCGGTGCCGCCATATCAATCTGATGCAGCAAATGGCCAGCCAGATCGGCATCGGATTGTCCTTTATGCAGCTGGCCGATACCCCGATGACTGAAGATATCCCCGATCTTGCCAATGGCATGAGTGTCCCGGCCGGCCGTGGCCGCAATGTCGAGGATCGTGTCAGAAGGTGGGGCAATGGCATAATCCCGCCGGTTTGCGGTTCGGGTAAAGCTGCCTGGTTTTCCGGCAAAGGGGCGTGCAATAACACGGCCAACGCGCATAGCATGCAGGATCGGCGCAAGGTCGGCGCAGAGTTTCAACAGCCTGTCCAGGCCAAAGACTTCTTCATGTGCAGCAATCTGGAACACGCTATCGGCCGAAGTATAGCAGATTGGCCAGCCAGTTTGCAGATGCTCAGCCCCCAGCTCATCCAGAATAACGGTTCCCGAACTGTGCTTGTTACCCAGAATGCACTTGGTGCCTGCCAGTTTGCAGACATGCGCGGTCAGTTCAGATGGGAAGGCCGGTTGTGTATCGGGAAAATAACGCCAGTCCCAAGGAACGGGAACACCGGCAATTTCCCAATGCCCCGATGGAGTGTCCTTGCCGGGTGAGATTTCGCTGGCCGCTCCCCATAATCCCTGTGGCCGGGCACCAAACCCGGGAACATCTTCACCCGAAGCCAGCCGGGCCGCAGCACCAAGTCCCAGGCGATCCAGGTTGGGAAGACTGATATTCCGGGATTGGGCAATATGCAGCAGGGTATTTGCCCCGGTATCCGGGCGACCGTCATTAAAGAAACATTCGGCATCCGGTGCACCACCAACCCCCAACGAATCCATCACCACCAGAAATGCACGGGACATGAGTTGCCTCAACTTTGTGATTGGTAACGGGTATTTTGCGTATCCTGACCGGAGTATGCAATATGATCGTGTATCAGCGGTGTCGTTTTCGGGGGCTCTGATGTCAGCCGATAAGCAGCCTGCACCGTCATGATGGCGCGTTCAGCTTCGGCCTCGTTTCGGGCATGAACCATGCAAAGCAAACCGCTCCGGGTTTGTTCATTCAAGCGCAACAGACCGGACAGGCCGACACGATGATCAATCCTGTCGTGGGCACGGATCCGCCCGCCACCCAGTCCAATCACCGCATGACCAAGTGCCGCCGTATCAATTGCTGCCACAAACTTGTCAACGGGTGCTGGAACCGGCCTGATCAAGGGGGCGGCAGGCAGGTACCGTGCAGGGGCATCCATCAAGTCCGCTGTGCCCCCCTGCGCTGACACCATACAGCCAAAAATTTCCGCTGCCTGTCCGCTGTCAAGCGCTTTCGCTGCTCGGATCAGTGGGGCTTCCTGCCCCGTCAGAGCAAGGGCTTCACCTGCCAGAGCCAGAACCAGATCCCGCAAGGCTGATTGCTTACCGCGCAGACAGGCTATGGCTTCCATGACTTCCAGCCCGTTTCCGGCAGCACGGGCAAGGGGCTGGTTCATGTCCGTAATCAGTGCTGAACTCTGGCACCCCGCTGCATTGGCGGTTTGCACCAGTGATTGTGCCAATTGCCGGGATGTATCCGGTGTTCCCAGAAAGGCTCCCGATCCGGTTTTGACATCCAACACCAGTGCATCAAGTCCGGCGGCAAGCTTTTTCGACAGGATCGAGGCCGTAATCAGATCAATGGATTCGACACATGCCGCTTCGTCCCGGATGGCATAAAGGCGTCGGTCAGCCGGAGCGAGGTCGGCTGAAGCCGCGACGATTGCACAACCGGCCTCATGCACAACCGCCCGGAATGCCGTTTCGTCCAGTTCACAGGAAAATCCCGGGATGGATTCCAGCTTGTCCAGCGTTCCTCCGGTATGGCCCAGACCCCGTCCCGAAATCATCGGAACATAGCCTCCGCAGGCCGCAAGAACCGGGGCCAGAACCAGCGAAACGACATCGCCGACACCACCCGTTGAATGCTTGTCAATAATCGGACCGGGAAAATCCCATTGCATGACACGCCCCGAATCGCGCATTGCGCGGGTCAGGAGGGTCCGTTCCTGATTGCTCAGGCCACGTATCAGGACCGCCATTGCAAAAGCTGCCGCCTGCGTATCCGAAACTCCACCATCAGCCAGACCCTGTGCAATCTGTCCGGCCCCCGCCATATCCAGCCCCAGCCCATCACGCAGTCGGGCAATGACGGGCCGCGGGTCAGCCAGACTATTCACTTGGCACCATCTGGCATGTGGCTGGCATCAAACTTTCCGGGCAGAAGCTCTCCGATGGTCGTGGACAGGACCTCTCCTCCGGTTGTCGCCAGCAGAACGGGCGTATCTGCACGCCCGAATTCGGCCAGCTTCTGACGACAGCCACCACAGGGCGGGACCGGGACAGATGACCCCGCGATAACGGCAACCTCAGTCAGCTCAGTTTCACCGGCCGCAACCATCGCCGCAATTGCCCCGGCCTCGGCACAGGTGCCTTCCGGGAAAGCCACATTTTCGACATTGCAACCACGATAGATCGTTCCGGATCTGCCACGTATTGCCGCCCCGACCTTGAAGCGGGAATATGGCGCATAGGCAACCTCACGGACAGCCTGAGCGGCATCAAGAAGCGACATTGGATCCTCCACTGATTGGCCCGTGACAATCCTGCGCCCGCTCCGTGCAGGATGCAAGCATGCCGGAATATTCTGACGGTCCCAGTACCTGATAGCGAGCCCCCGGATCGTAGCAATCCTGCCCTGTGTCACTGCCGTGCTTGTGGTAACCGGCAAAATTGGTTTAACGCTGAACAAACTGGCGGCGTACTGGCCGCCTTGCAGGTAGTCCGGTTATTCTGACCGGCCGTGCATGTGCAGGAAAGGGTATCCGGATGGAAGAACGGCGGCAGGACAAGGCACGTACGGCAGCACTTGATTATCACGAATTTCCACGCCCCGGCAAGCTTGAGGTACGGGCCACAAAACCGTTAGCCAATGGCCGTGACCTGAGCCGTGCCTACAGCCCCGGCGTTGCGGAAGCCTGCCTTGAAATCCAGTCCAACCCGATGGATGCGGCCCGTTATACGGCACGGGGAAACCTTGTTGCCGTGGTCTCCAACGGATCGGCGGTTCTCGGGCTTGGCAATATCGGTCCGCTTGCATCGAAACCAGTGATGGAAGGCAAGGCCGTCCTGTTCAAGAAATTTGCCAATATCGACTGCTTTGATCTGGAAATCAACGAAGCAGACCCTGAAAGGCTTGCCGCCATCGTTCAAAGCCTAGAGCCTAGTTTCGGTGCCATCAACCTTGAAGATATCAAAGCCCCGGAATGTTTCATCGTCGAAAAGCTCTGCCGCGAGAAAATGAACATCCCCGTCTTTCATGATGACCAGCACGGTACAGCGATTGTCGTCGGTGCGGCAGCAACCAACGCACTGCGCATCACCGGCAAGAAATTTGAGGATATCAAGATCGTCTCGACCGGGGGCGGAGCAGCCGGGATAGCTTGCCTCAACATGTTGCTGAAACTTGGGGTAAAGCGGGAAAATGTCTGGCTGTGTGATATTCACGGGCTGGTCTACAAAGGGCGTTCGGAAGATATGAACCCCCAGAAGGAAGCCTATGCGCAAGACAGCGATCTGCGCAGACTCGATCAGGTGATCGAAGGGGCGGATATGTTTCTTGGCCTGTCCGGACCGGGAGTCCTGAAAAAGGAAATGGTCGCGAAAATGACTGACCGGCCCATCATTTTCGCATTGGCAAACCCGACGCCCGAAATCATGCCTGACGAAGTAAAGGACATTGCGCCGGATGCCGTAATTGCAACCGGACGCAGCGATTACCCCAATCAGGTCAACAATGTCCTGTGTTTTCCATTCATTTTCCGGGGGGCTCTGGATGTCGGTGCAACCCAGATCAATGATGAAATGCAGCTGGCCTGCATTGAGGGCATTGCTGCTCTGGCACGGGCCACGACTGCGGCCGAAGCCGCAGCCGCCTATCGCGGTGAAAAGCTGACATTCGGACCCGATTACCTGATCCCCAAACCCTTTGACCCGCGTCTGGTCGGTGTCGTGTCAAGCGCCGTCGCCAGGGCCGCAATGGAATCCGGTGTCGCCACCCGCCCGATTGACAACATGGGGGCCTATAAGCGCAAGCTTGATGGTTCGGTTTTCCGTTCCGCACTGATCATGCGTCCTGTCTTTGAGGCAGCGGCTACAGCCAGCCGCCAGATTGTCTTTGCCGAGGGTGAAGAGGAACGCGTCTTGCGTGTCGCCAATGCCATGCTGGAAGAAACCACAGATGTTCCGATCCTGATCGGCCGTCCGGAAGTGATCGAAATGCGTGCCGAACGTGCCGGTCTGCCAATCCGGCCGGACAAGGATTTCCAGATTGTTAATCCCGAAAGTGACTCACGTTACCGGGAATACTGGGAAACCTATCACGAACTGATGGCCCGCCGGGGTGTTACGCCCGACCTTGCCCGTGCCATTATGCGTACAAATACCACGGCCATTGGCAGTATCATGGTTCACCGCGGCGAAGCCGATAGTCTGATTTGCGGGACATTTGGTCAGTATAGCTGGCATCTTAATTACATATCGCAGGTTCTTGGCCGGGGCGGGCTGCACCCGCAAGGCGCGTTATCCATGTTCATTCTGGAGGATGCTCCCCTATTCGTGGCCGATACGCAGGTCCACCACCATCCCTCGCCCGAGCAGATCGCACAGTCAGCCATCGGGGCTGCCCGTCATGTCCGCCGTTTTGGGCTGGAACCCCATATCGCGCTGTGCAGCCATTCCCAGTTCGGCAACCTGGATACGGATTCCGGCCGGCGGATGCGTGATGCAATGGAAATCCTTGAAGCACAGGAGATTGATTTTAACTTTGATGGTGAAATGCATGTGGATGCCGCAGTTGATCCTGAAATCCGTGCGCGTATCTTCCCGGCCTCGCGTTTGCAGGGTCCAGCCAATGTCCTGATCTTCAGTGGCACTGATACCGCATCGGGTGTGCGCAACATCCTGAAAACCAAAGCCAGCGGTCTTGAGGTTGGTCCGATCCTGATGGGGATGGGGAACCGTGCCCATATTGTGACGCCATCAATCACGGCGCGTGGGTTGCTGAACATGTCTGCTATCGCAGGCACACCCGTTACCCATTATGGCTGAGAAAAGGAAGCATCCCGCCCGCTAATGCGAGCGGGATGAGCCTGTATCTATGCCTGCCCCGGATGGTGAGCCACGATTATTGATCGTCCCACCAGATATTGTAGTTTTATGCTTGTGCGGGTCAAATTGAGCAAATTGCTTGCCCAAATCAAGCTTTCTTTGGTTAATAGGGTAAAAAAATCTGCTTTCTGACAAGGCATCCCTCTCTGATCAGAGCAAGACTGCCTGTGCAAGTCCCAGAAAAACAAAGAAACCTACGACATCTGTCACCGTTGTCACGAAGGTTCCCGAAGCAAGCGCCGGATCGGCACCAACCTTTTCCAGCGTGAGTGGGACCAGTATTCCGGCCAGGGCAGCGATGAACAGGTTCACCACCATGGCAACGGCAATAACCCCCGCCAGTGACAACCCATCGAACCACAACCACGCCACGACCCCCATGACGATGGCAAAGCACAGCCCGTTCAGGATGC
Source organism: Paracoccus sp. (in: a-proteobacteria) (assembly GCA_047971845.1). Lineage (GTDB taxonomy): Bacteria > Pseudomonadota > Alphaproteobacteria > Rhodobacterales > Rhodobacteraceae > Paracoccus. Next base: position 19,212 of record JBKEAB010000080.1, read on the forward strand.
CGACGACCGCCTCCCGCCCGACAACCCGCCAGACATTCGATCCTGTCAGACTTTTGGTTGCCAGCGCACGCACGGCAACGGTCAGCGTCTGGGTGCCGGCATTCCCCCCCATAGAAGCAACGATGGGCATCAGCACGGCAAGGGCTACCAAGTTGGAAATCGTATCTTCGAAAAGGGCAATGACAAATGATGCGAGAATTGCCGTGGCAAGGTTGACTGCAAGCCATGGCACGCGCTGCCAGAGCGTTTCAATCACCGTATCCGAGATTGACGATTCATCACCAACCCCGGCCAGGCGAAGGATATCTTCTTCGTGTTCTTCATCCAGCACCTCCATTGCATCATCTATCGTGATGACACCGACCAGACGGTCATGTCCATCGACAACAGGAGCCGAAATCAGGTGATACTGGTTGAAGGCATAGGCAACATCTGCTTCCTCGGCGTAGACATTGATGGGACGGAAACTGTCTTCGGTCAGATCCCGCAATGGCACATCGCGTCGGGCAGCCAGCAACCGGCCAAGCGTGACATAACCAACCGGGTGCCGGCGTGGATCGACCAGAATGACATGATAGAACTGGTCCGGAATGTCCTCTTCCTCGCCGCGCAGGTAATCAATCGTGTCCCCTACGGTCCAGTGTTCGGGCGCGGTCACAATCTCGGACTGCATCATCCGGCCGGCTGAATATTCCGGATAGGTCAGAGATTGTTCGACCGCCGCGCGATCAGATTCATCCAGAGCGTCCAGAACCTTCTGCTGCTCAGGCTCGCCAAGCTCTTCAATCAGTTCAACGATATCATCGCTGTCCATTTCGCGGACGGCCTCGACCAGCACGTCCTTTGGCAACTGCTCAACAATTTCATCGCGGATCGATTCGTCGATTTCGGCCAGGATATCGCCGTCAATCTCACCTGACCAAAGCGACATAAAGATCCGGCGACGGACAACCGAAAGGTCCTCGATTACGTCAGCAATGTCTGCCGCATGCATCGGTTCAAGCAGCGTATCCAGGCGCAGCTGATCTTCTTCGTCAATAGCGTCGCGAATCTGATCTATCAGAGCACGGGGCGGGACGAACTCATCCTCATCCTCTTCATGCTCCAGTTCGGGAATATCCTCATCATGGGGCGGTTCAGGTTGTGTGTCGGGCGTATCGGTACGCTGCGGCTCGTCCTGCATGGGATCCCCCTTCGGTTGGCTGGCGATGGTTCATGGATCGGGCGACCGGGACCCGTAACGGATCATAATCAAGCAGTCTGCGGGCAGCAACGTATCAAGACAGGATTTCATCTGCATGACAGGACACCCTGAAATGGTTCATGAAGTCATATACCACGACAACCAACCCCAGACCTCTGCACATCATCCGCAAGGAGCAGCTTCAGCCGGGTTACCGGGAGCATATGGGAAGCGCATGTGCATATCGGATAAACGGCACACGATCCCGCTTTCCAAGCACCAAAACCGACTGCTTAGCACGACTTTGGCAGATTATTTCTGTGACGTTCAGCGATGGGCTTCTCACAATGAGGGCAGCGTCTTGGTGGCGGTCTCGCGAATGCGTCGAGGATGGCCTGTCTGACGGCAGGCATGGTCGGTTGCGGGGGCGGGGCCGGGGCTTCTTTTTTTCCCGTCTCGCAGCTTTGAGGCGGCGGGATTGCAGGAAGGCGTAGGCAATCATCGTCATCAGCGTGTGTCGGTGCAGGCCGGTCCAGGATCGGCCCTCGAAATGGTCGAGACCGAGCTCCTCCTTGAGTTGCTGATGCGCCTGTTCGCAAATCCATCGGGCCTTGATGGCAGCGGCAAGCGCCTTGAGGGGCGTATCGGCGGGCAGGTTCGAGGCGTAGTATTTCCGCTCGCCGCTCGTACGCCGCTCTCCGATCAGCCAGACCTCCTCATCTCCCGGCATGGCCTGCACGCGACCGTCGGCCATACGGTGTTTGTGGCCATCGGCGATCCGGACGCGGGTTGCGACGAACTGGCAGGTCAGTCGGCCTTTGGTGCCCCGCCGCCAACTGAGCTTTCGCCACTGCCCGCTTTCAAGCATCTGTTCGGCGGAAACGGCCGCGCGGTCTGGGAGATGGTATTTCCGCCACCGTCCTTTGGCCGCTTCCGGAAAGATCAGTCCGACAACGACCGGATAGACATTCTGGCGCTGCGAAAGACCGACTGCCCAGCCAAGGCCCCGTGTGCTCAACTCAAGGCGGAAAGGCCCGCTCGATCCGTAACCCGCATCTCCCAGCACGCAGCCGAAGCGGTCAACCGCAGACCACACACGATAGATCTCTGCGATCGCAATCGC
>JBKEAB010000081.1:0-17410 GCA_047971845.1 Paracoccus sp. (in: a-proteobacteria)
CGGCGAGCACTGTGAGAAGAAGACGGTCATGATCGAGGCCACCTATCTGAAGGCCCACCGGAGCGCGACCAGCATGGCCGCGAAAAGGGGGGCGTGGGCGCCTGATCGGCCAAACCAAGGGCGGCGAATACCAAACTGCATGCCATTTGCGACAGCCAGGGGCGGCCGCTCAACCTGATCGTCACCGCCGGTCAGGTCCGCGACGACATCGGCGCACGGGTATTGCTCGGCAGCCTGCCGGATGTCGATTAGGCTGCCAGGAGACCGCGGCTACGACGCCGACTGGTTTTGCAAGACAAAGGGATACGCGCGTGTATCCCCGGTCGAAAGCAGCGCAAGAAAACCGTGAAGTACGACAAGCCCCGATACAAACGACGCAACCGCATCGGGATCATGTTCGCCAGGCTCAAGGACTGGCTAATTGTCGGGAGAACAGTCCCCCGGACTGTTTTCTGATCCTCCTGAGTCGCAACCCGATACGGCAGATGCCCGAAGGTCATCCTCGCAGCAATCGTCATCTATTGGCTATGACGCCAGAACAAGTCCTGATCCTGGCATTTCTAGTTTGATGCGGAGCGTTTCATATGTCACATCACCCTGCTTCGGCCAGCCTTGCAACGTAACGCGCAAGTGTATCAATTTCCAGATTAACCATGTCGCCTGACCTTGCCTTGCCCCATGTCGTAACCTGGCGTGTATGAGGGATCAGGTTAACGCCAAAACGATTTCCGGAAACCTTATTCACGGTCAGCGACGTTCCATTCAGCGTTACAGACCCTTTCGGCGCAATGAACCGGGCCAGATCAACAGGCGCTTCGAAGGTCAGCCTCAGACTGTCACCTTCATCCTGCATGCCGACAACCTTGGCCACACCATCGACATGGCCGGATACGATATGTCCGCCCAGTTCATCCCCAACCCGTAGAGCACGTTCCAGGTTGATACGGTATCCCGGAGACCAGCTGTTATGACCGATATTGGTCCTGGAAACTGTCTCTGCCGAAATATCGACATCAAACCAGTTTTCCCCCTTGGCGATAACCGTCAGACAGACTCCGTCACAGGCAATTGAGGCACCAATCTCAACACCTGACATGTCATAGTCACAACTTATACGTGAACGCATGTCACCCTGCCGCCGGACCTCTGCAACCGTACCTATATCCGTGATGATCCCGGTAAACATATGCTCTCCTGAGAATTGTTTTGTTTATGAAATGCCTGGCGCTGACAAGACCGAACAGTTTAACTTCCGTGATGTTAAGTTATTGCTCTGAAAGCTGCTTTTCAACTCCTCAGGAAACTGTCACAATAAGGTGTGTTATCCGTTTCCAAGTTGTGCTGTTTATGCCGCGTCTGCTCCGAATCATTTCATCAGAAAAAGTAATGGCGCCTGCGCATGACCTTCCGCCCTCGTCAAGCGTCTTCCTGCTGTTGCAGGGACCGCATGGTCCCTTCTTCAACCGGCTTGGCCAATTGCTGGACAATACGGGAGCACAGATCTGGCGTGTTGCCTTCAATGCGGGGGATGCATTTTTCTGGAAAGCCAAGGACCGGCTGATCCGGCACAAGGGGGCGCCCGAAGACTGGCCGGACCACCTTGCTTCCATAATCGAAAGCAAGGGCATCACCGATATCGTCTTATATGGCGATGTACGCCCGGTACACGCTGCCGCACGGGAAGCTGCACAGGCGCATGGCCTGACCCTGCATGTCTTCGAGGAAGGTTATCTGCGCCCTTTCTGGGTGACCTATGAGCGTGGTGGATCAAACGGACATTCACGGCTGATGGATATCACTATGACCGAGATGCGCACGGCCTTGCGGGGCCGGCAAAGCGATATCCCGCGTCCTCCTGCACATTGGGGTGACATGCGGCAGCACAAATTCTATGGTGCATTATATCATTTTCTTATACTTACGGCAAATGGCAAATATCCCGGATACCAGACACACCGGGATATCTCGGTCCTGCATGAATTCCGGCTGAATCTGCGTCGGCTTCTGCTGGCCCCATTCATTGCTGCCAGCCGCATTGCACGGACCCTCCATATCCGGCGAAGCGGGCATCCCTTTTCACTGGTACTGATGCAGCTGGAACATGATGCCAGTTTTCAGGCCCATTCCGACTATCGTGCAATGGCCGAATTCAGTACCGAGGTACTGGAAACCTTTGCAGCCCATGCGCCACAACACCATCATCTGGTCTTCAAGGCCCATCCACTTGAGGATGGCCGTTCCCGGCAGCGGCATGACATCATGACCAAGGCCGCTGAACTGGGGATTTCTGACCGTGTTCATCATGTCCCCGGCGGCAAGCTGGCCCCGCTTCTGGGACATGCACGTTCGGTGGTAACCGTGAATTCGACCTCAGCCCAGCAGGCATTGTGGCGGGGGCTGCCGGTCAAGGCGATGGGCCGGGCTGTGTTCGATAAGCCACAGCTGGTTTCGGATCAGTCACTGGCCGAATTCTTTATTCACCCGCAGCGGCCCAGCCCTCATCTTTACCATCGCTATCGTGACTATCTGCTGGAAACCAGCCAAATACCCGGGGGGTTCTATGCTGCCCGCGCCCGCGCACCAGCCTTACGACTGGTCGTTGACATGATGCTGTCCCCCTTCGATCCCTATGATGCATTGGCAATCGGCCAGTCAGAAATGCGTCATCAACCCGGAGCCGATACACGCTAATTTGTATTGGTATATAGATTATCGTCGAATCACAGGCTAACCTCTGCCAAGCCCGGCCGACTCGGCAATAACGCAGGAGTAAAGAGTTTGACCGCCACAACAATAAAATCCATACCAAACCGTGGGTTACGCTTTTCATTAACCCTCGCCATGGTCGCAGTCACCGCACTTGCGGCATGTGCCCTGCCTCGTTCTGGGCCGAACAAGAACGAAATCTTATCCGGTGCTGTCGAAAACGGCGGTGATGCACATATCATTTATGTTAATAATCACGTTAACCGTACAGCAAACTTCACCCCTGCTTACGGATTCTCGAATTCATTCCTGAGTGCGGGCTCGGTTGGTGCCGATGAAATCCGGCCCGGTGACGTGCTTGGCCTGATGATCTGGGAAAACGTTGATGACGGGCTGCTTGCGGGCCTTGGTCAAAGTTCAACCGAATTGCAGCAGCTGCAGGTCGACAGTAATGGTTATATCTTCGTTCCCTATGCAGGGCGGATCATGGCTGCTGGCAAATCGCCCGATCGCCTGCGTCAGGACATCACCACCCGTCTGGAAAGCCAGACCCCGGACCCGCAGGTAACCGTAACCCGCGTAGCCGGTGACGGTGCAACAGTTTCAGTCATGGGTAAGGTTTTCGGGCAGGGTGTCTATCCGATCGAACGTCCGACCCGGACCCTTTCGGCTATGCTGGCCAAGGCTGGCGGTGTGAATGTCGAACCCGAAGTTGCCGTCATCACAGTCAAGCGCGGACGTGAAACCGGTAAGGTCTGGTTGACCGATCTGTACTTCAACCCGAGTTATGATGTTGCGCTGCGGCCCGGCGATGTGATCCTGGTCGAAGAGGATCAGCGCAGCTTCACCGCGCTTGGATCCCTTGGCGGGCAGACCAAGGTCCCGCTTGGCAATGAACAAATCAGCGCAATAGAAGCTGTCGCCATGGTCGGCGGCCTGGCAACCCTGACAGCCGATCCTACCGGTGTATTTGTCCTGCGAGATGAACCTTCACAGGTTGCCTCTGCTGTTCTGGGACAGCCGATTTCCGGCACGCAGCGCATGGCCTATGTTCTGGACCTGACACGGCCGAATGGTCTGTTTCTGGCACGTGATTTTCTGATCCGTGACGGCGATACACTATATGTAACCGAAGCACCTTATGTCCAATGGGCAAAACTGCTCAGTGCGATTACGGGTAACGCCAACTCACTCGCCTCTATTGGAAATATCGGCAATTGATCACGCCAATAAGTCACGAAATGGCCGCCGGTATGAAAGACCGGCGGCTTTTCGTTTATAATGGAGGAATGTTGCACGGACGTGTCCGGCGGATTCTGCAACTTTCCGGCCTGTCCCCACGCCTTGGCCTGCCCGGTAAAGGTGATAAGGTCGGTATCTGGGGTGGATCGCCAACAGCATGGCGAGGCAGGATAGTTGCGGCACGCCATCAGGCAGGACTGGTCCGGATTGAGGACGCATTCCTGCGTTCTGTTCTGCCCGGCCGTGCAAGAGGGCAACTGGTAAGGCGTGGTCCCATTGGTCTGATCATTGATCCAACCGGCCTGCATTTCGATCCGACGGAGCCATCACTGATTGAAGAACTGATCACCGGCGGCAAGGCTGACAGCCTGCATGAACAGGCACGAAATGGGATTACACGCCTGATTTCGGCAGACCTGTCAAAGTATAATGCCCATCTGCCAGATATCGCACTACCTGAACCGGGCTATGTTCTGGTTATTGACCAGACGGCCGGCGATGCTTCCCTCATGGGGGCCAACCGGGCAGATTTCCTGAAAATGCTGCATACGGCACGGGCCGAACATCCAGATACCCGGATTGTCATTCGCAGCCACCCGGAAACGGCACGTGGTTTGCGGCCGGGACATTTCATGCCCGATGACCTGAAACCCGATGACAGTTTCTGTGATACGCCAGTATCACCATGGCGCTTGCTGGCTGGTGCACGGGCTGTCTATGTCATCAGTTCCCAATTGGGGTATGAGGCAATTCTGACGGGTCATCGCCCGCGCCTCTTTGGCCAACCCTTCTATGCTGGCTGGGGGTTGAGTGATGATGAAATGCCGGTTTCACGCCGGGGCAATGCCACAATGGAAACCCTTTTCGCAGCCAGCCACCTGTTGGCTCCGGTCTGGTATGATCCATGTCATGACCAACTGACAGATTTCGATGGTGCGGTTAATCAGCTTGAAGCCGAAGCCAGAGCCTGGCGGCAGGACCATGCCGGCCATCTTGCCTATGGGATGCGGTTGTGGAAACGTCCGATGCTGGCCCGCGCTTTCGGAGCAGCTGGCGGAATGCGCTTTACCAACACTCCCGATCCTGCCGTGACCATGGCATGGGCCGGACGTGCGGACGAACTTTCCGCCCCACGGGTGCTGCGGATCGAAGACGGCTTCCTGCGCTCCCGTGGTCTGGGCGCGGCACTGATACCGCCACTTTCACTAGTCGCAGATGACTGTGGTATCTACTATGATCCAACCCGGCCATCCCGGCTTGAAGACCTGATTGCAGCACCCCTTCCACCCGGCGCAGCCGAACGTGCTGCCCGGTTGCGGGAAAGGCTGATCGCATCCGGAGTCAGCAAGTATAACCTGTCCGGATCCAGTAACCTCCCCCCTCTTGATGGCCGCAGACGGATTCTTGTTCCCGGACAGGTCGAAGATGATGCATCCATCCGGCTTGGCGCAGGTCATGAACGCGGCAATCTGGCGCTTCTGGCCCGCACCCGGGCAGAGAACCCCGATGCCTGTCTGATTTACAAACCTCACCCGGATGTCGAGGCCGGATTACGCCCAGGCCTGATCTCTGTCAGGGATACTCGCCGACTGGCCGACCACATTGCCCAAAACGCCGACCCGATTGCCCTCCTTAAAGAGGTGGATGAGGTCTGGACCATCACCTCAACCCTTGGGTTCGAAGCTCTCCTGCGCCAGGTGCCTGTCACGACACTTGGCGCCCCTTTTTATGCCGGCTGGGGGTTGACACGCGACCTCGGTCCGATACCGGCTAGACGGCAGGCCAAACCGGGGCTTGATGGTCTGACCCATGCCGCTCTGATCACATATCCGCGTTATTTCGATCCGGTCAGCGGATTGCCCTGCTCTCCTGAAATCGCACTTGACCGGCTGATCGATCCGGTACTTTCCCACCAGAGTCATGGCCTGCGATGGCTGGCAAAAGTTCAGGGGGCCTTAGCCGGACACAGCTGGATCTGGCGGCGTTAGATCCGTGTCCAGGTCTGACAGGTATCCGGGCCTATTTTCATGATCCGTTGCAGCGTGAAGCGCGGTGCATCTGCCAAAGGTCCGAATTCCAACCCTCCGATTGCCGGGTGTCCCCCCGAACCCAGAACCATCCCGGCGCTATAAAGCACCAGATCATCAACCAGTCCTGCCGATAACAAGCCTGCCGCCAATGTTCCGCCCCCTTCGCAGAAAATCCGAGTCAGCCCCCGGCTGGCAAGATCCTGCAAAGCCAGACGCAAGTCACCCGAAACCTGCCAGAGCGGGCCATGATCATGGTCTTCAGCTGGCAGATCAGGCAGTTTCTTTCCCGATACAATAATCCGTACAGGCTGCCGGATGTCAGGACCAAAGCCACGCACATTCAAAGACGGATGATCAACCCGTGCCGTTTCCCCACCAACCATGACGGCATCATGACGCAGGCGCAGCAGGTGCGTATGATGACGCGCCACGGGGCTGGTAATCCACTGACTTTCACCCGAAGCGGTTGCAATCCTGCCATCAAGACTGGTTGCAAGCTTCAGCGTTACCATAGGGAGTTCCTGCATAACCCGCTTCAGGAAACCACGCTGCAGATATTTGGCCTCTGAACGACAAACCCCTTCAGTGACATCTATCCCGGCAGCACGCAGCCCGGCATGTCCCTGCCCTGCAGTCCGCGGATCCGGATCTGTCAAGGCTGTGACGACCCGACCTATCCCGGCAGCTATCAGTGCATCGGCACAGGGCGGCGTATGGCCATGATGGGCACAGGGCTCAAGGGTTACATAAGCCGTCGCTCCATGTGCAGCCCCACCAGCCTGATCCAACGCCACACGCTCGGCATGAGGACGCCCGCCGAACTGCGTCCACCCGCGCCCGACAACAACATCATCGCGCACAAGTACACAACCGACAGCAGGATTTGGCCAGACATTCCCCAAACCGCGCTGCGCAAGCCGCAGCGCATGACGCATGTGCCCTATGTCCTGGCTCACACGTCGTCTTTTTCAAGGGGAGGACGTAATTCCGACACGAATTTGTCGAAATCACCCGCATCCTGAAAATTCTTGTAAACACTGGCAAAGCGGACATAGGCAACATTGTCGATCCGGGCCAGCGTTTCCATGACGATCTCGCCAATAGCCTTGGACTGGATATCGGTTTCACCCATGCTTTCCAGACGCCGTACAATCCCTGAAATCAGCTGATCAATACGGTCATGTTCGACTGGGCGTTTTTGCATGGCAATGCGGATGGAACGCGCCAGCTTGTCGCGATCAAAGTCTTCACGCCGACCATTGGTCTTGACGACAACCAGATCACGCAATTGCACGCGTTCATATGTCGTGAACCGACCCCCACAGGCAGGACAAAAACGCCTGCGCCGAATGGCGGCATTATCCTCTGCCGGGCGGGAATCCTTAACCTGAGTATCGACATTTCCGCAGAACGGGCAGCGCATCCTATATCCCTTATCTGGAGTTCGTGAACAAGTTATCCACAAGCTGGACAGAAAGCGCAACAGGCTTTGTGGCGCAGGCCCCGAAAGCCACCAGATGAAGGTCAGGATCGGGTAAAGGCAAGCGCAACCTCCCGCTGATGCGGGTGGGGCAATGTTCAACCACATAAATCCCCTGCCAGCGACCAAGAAGCATATGTCCGGCCCGAACCGGAATAGGCAGGGTAACCGGCAATATAGCGGCCTTGATATGGGCCGGCATGTCATCAGGGCCTTCCAGACGATGCGTTACCCAATCCATTGACGGATGGTCCGCATGAGGGACCAGCCTGTTCAGCCAGGAAAGGAGATCACGCCTGCCATCAGGATCGGCGTTCTCCTGTATCAGCCAACAGGCTGGCCGAACTATGCTGGATCATTGCCGTCAGCACCCCATCACCTTGTTCTGATACCTGACGGGCAACCTGTCCGGTAACCTCATAAAGGCCCGGTCCGCTGGTCCGAATGGAAATGGTTCCAATCATGGTATATCTTCTTCCGGTGCAGGAAGCATGTCAGATTTGTCATGATCCATGGTAATCTTCTTGGTTGTCCGCGCCCCCAGTTCCTGCAATATCTGGACCTGACGAATGACATTGCCATTCCCACGTGACAGACGATCGACGGCAGTCCGGTGTGCCTCTGCCGCCTTGCCAAGCGCCGTTCCGACCCCGTCAAGGGCATCCACAAAACCTGCAACCTTATCGTAAAGCTGTCCGGCACGTCTGGCAATTTCCAGGGCGTTGGACTCGCGCCGTTCCACCATCCAGATATGTTCAACTGTGCGTAGCGTCAACATGAGGGTTGTTGGCGTAGTCAGCCCGACGCGACGATCCATGGCGAAGCTGGCCAATTGCGGATCGACCCGCAGAACCTCGGAAAAGGCACCCTCGATGGGAATGAACATCAGCACATAATCTACCGCCCCATCGTCAAGCTGGTCATAACCTTTGGCCGAAAGCGCGGTAACGTGGGCACGAATGGCGTCAACATGCCGCTTCAGGGCGGCGGTGCGGTCTGCATCATCTTCGGCATTTACCGCCTGTTCATAGGCATTCAGTGAGACTTTGCTGTCCACAACCAGCAGCTTCTTCTGTGGCATGCGAACAACAACATCCGGCCGCCAGACCTTGCCATCATCATCCGTAAATGAATCTTGAATATTGTAATGAATTCCTCTCTCAAGACCAGATTCTTCAAGTATTCTCTCAAGAATCATTTCGCCCCAGGCCCCCTGCTTTTGCTTATCCCCCTTCAGGGCACGGGTCAGAGCACTGGCCTCATTACCGATATTGGCAATCTGTTCACGCAGCCGGGCCCCTTCCTCATCAAGGATACGGTTGCGATCACGCAGTTCACGCTGAAAATGCTGGACCTGTTCGCGGAACGGATTGAGCAATGAATTGAGCTGTTCACCATGGGCCTTCTGCATGTCGGCACCCTGTAGCCGCAGCGTTTCATTGGCCATCAGCCGGAACTGCCCGGTCATTTCCTCACGTAATTCACGTAATTGAGTAAGGTCATGCACTGCCCTTTCACGATCCTTTTCAGCGACAAGCTGCGCCTGTGCCAGATCCGTTTCAAGGCGGGAGACAGATTGCCGCGCCGTATAAAGTGCATCATTTAAACCGTCACGTTCCTCAGAGATTTCCGCAAGTCGGGCGATCCGTTCCTCCAGCCGGGTCTCAAGCTGTCCTGCGCGTAATGCCTCGGCACGGGCTGTTTCAGTAACAGCGTCAAAGTGGGTCTGCTGATCAGCCAGGCGCTCAGCCTGACCCGCCAGTTCCTGATCCCGCTGTTCGAGGCGAACTGAAAGCTGAAGGATATCCGCCCGTAACCGGTTCAGCCTGCCTTGCGCACACAGATACAGGATCAGGAAGACCAGAACACAAAGGCCAAGTACCGCCAGTATCCGGATAACAACCACCGGATCCGCCAACCATCCCTGCAGGGCTTCGTTCATGCGCGCCTCATATGCGTTCCCTGTTTGTGCCTACCCAATCATGACGCATGCCGCAAGCACGGTCAGGCGGATACGACATGCGTACCGCCTGATCATTCCATAACCTGTGCCGATTACTGATCGAGGAAGGACCGCAATTTGCGCGAACGTGAGGGATGTTTGAGCTTGCGCAGCGCCTTGGCTTCGATCTGACGGATCCGTTCACGGGTCACACTGAACTGCTGACCGACTTCTTCCAGCGTGTGGTCAGTATTCATGCCAATGCCGAAACGCATTCGCAGCACACGTTCTTCACGCGGGGTCAGGCTGGCCAGAACGCGAGTTGTGGTTTCCTTGAGGTTTTCCTGAATGGCGCTGTCCAGCGGCAGAACAGCATTCTTGTCCTCAATGAAATCACCAAGCTGGCTGTCTTCCTCATCCCCGATTGGGGTTTCGAGGGAAATCGGTTCCTTGGCGATCTTCATTACCTTGCGAACCTTTTCCAGCGGCATCTGCAGCTTTTCGGCCAATTCTTCCGGCGTCGGCTCACGACCGATTTCATGCAGCATCTGGCGGCCGGTCCGCACCAGTTTGTTGATCGTCTCAATCATGTGAACCGGAATACGGATCGTGCGGGCCTGATCAGCGATGGAACGCGTGATTGCCTGCCTGATCCACCAAGTTGCATAGGTACTGAACTTATAGCCCCGACGATATTCGAACTTGTCCACGGCCTTCATCAGGCCGATATTTCCTTCCTGAATAAGATCAAGAAATTGCAGGCCACGGTTCGTGTATTTTTTCGCAATGGAGATCACCAGACGCAGGTTCGCCTCAACCATTTCCTTCTTGGCCTGACGTGCCTCTTTCTCACCGCGCTGAACCTGATTCACGATGCGGCGGAATTCTTCAATATCGACACCGACATACTGGCCGACTTCTGCCATGTCTCCGCGCAGTTGTTCGACCTTGCCAAGGCTGCGCTCAAACAGCGCCTGCCAGCCCCGCCCCTTGTTTTCAGACATGCGGTCGATCCAGGCCGGATCAAGTTCCGAACCACGATATGAGTCGATGAATTCACGGCGGTTGATGCGTGCTGCATCGGCCAGCTTCACCATCCCGGAATCAATCGTCACGATACGGCGGTTGATTCCATAAAGCTGATCGACAAGTGCTTCGATACGATTATTGTGCAAATGAAGTGAGTTTACCAGCGTCACAATTTCGCTGCGCAGCTTCTGATAGGCGCTTTCATCCTTTGTCGAAAAGCTGTCATCCTCATTCAGTGTCGCCGACATACGCTGGTCCTGCATATGGGCAAGCTCTTCGTAATCGCGGGCAATAACTTCCAGCGTTTCCAGAACCTGAGGCTTGAGACTGGCCTCCATCGCAGCCAATGACAGGTTGGCTCCATCATCATCGTCATCATCATCCGATGGCATCGGATTGCCGTCAGCATCGGTTTCCGGTTCCTGGCTGCCTGATGGTGAAGGCGTCGCGCTGCCGGCAGCTGCCGGGGTCAGTACCTCTTCTTCCTCATCCTCACCCATGGACTGGCCGAAAGTGGTTTCAAGGTCAATCACATCACGCAGCAGGATATCTTCATCCAGAAGTTCCTGCCGCCACATGGTAATGGCCTTGAAGGTCAGCGGGCTTTCACACAGTCCGGCAATCATCGTATTGCGGCCGGCCTCAATGCGCTTGGCAATAGCAATTTCGCCCTCACGGGACAAAAGTTCGACTGAACCCATTTCACGCAGATACATGCGGACCGGATCATCGGTACGATCAAGCTTTTCGCTTTCCGTTGCCGCTACGGCAACTTCGCGTGATGTCGAGACGGGGACAACCTCACCGCCTTCACTTTCCTCGCCTTCCTCTTCGTTTTCCACGACCTGAATGCCCATTTCGGACAGCATGGACATGACGTCCTCAATCTGGTCGGAACTGACCTGCTCTGGGGGCAGGACATTATTCAACTGGTCATAGGTGATATAGCCGCGCTCACGAGCCTCAGCGATCATCTTCTTGATCGCCGCCTGACTGATATCAAGCGAGTGGGCATTGTCCTGGCTATCGTCGCGGGAGGTGTCTTCGTCCTTGGCGGCCATGGCGTCCTGCTAGCGTAGTGATTCGGATAATTCCGAATCATGTGGGAGTTGGAACCGTTTTAGACAAGATGCGCCGCCGTTCAAAGCCCGGGTGATTCGGTTTTGACGGTTCGGTGACGAATCATCTGCTGCGGTCATGACGTTTAATATCCAGATAAGACGCGAGGCGGGCCGAAAGTGCCCCCCGGTCTTCGTTCAGGTCCGGGCTGTCCTCAATCTCGGGGTGTTCCGCCCGGTGTCGGGCACGGGCTGATTCATTCATCCGCCATGTCAGTCCTTCATCGACCAGACCCTGCATTTCCGTTTCAGCACGGGAAAGTTCAGATCGAGCAGCCCGGCGCGTACCGATCTTGTCTAGAATATTGGTCAGAACGATCGCGGCTTTTTCCTGATCCGAGGGCTGACGGATCAGGGGTGAGGCCCGTACATAGGAATCCTCCATGATCCTTGCAAGGGCAGCACGTCCGGCCATACTGTCAGAGCCGGTCAGAAGGTCATGGCACAAGGCAGCACGGTCGGGATCGGCCGGCTCAAGCAGTTCCAACTGCGATTCCATGCGGGTCACGAGATCCGGATAGACCGCGCAAAGGGCCAGCACCATGGCTTCCAGCGTCGCATCCCCACCATCCTGCCGCCCAAGCAGCGTTGCACGTGTCTGGGCACGCGGTGCACTGCTCTTATCAAACCGGCGGTCACGGGGCCCCGGGGTCAGCCGCCCTGCCCCGCGGCGTCCCCCAAACAGTTCAAACCGCCGGTCCTTTAGAACCCTGACATAATGTTCGCGCGTCGTTTCATCGGGAATCTGGCCAATGGCCTTGCGCAAACTGGCATCAAGTGCCGCCCGCCGTTCCGGACTATCAAATTCCCGTCCTTCGATTTCGCGTTCCCATAACAGATCAACGAGGGGACGTGCCTCGTCCAGCACCGTCTGCATGGCGACGCGGCCATGGGTCCGGATCAGATCATCGGGGTCCTGCCCCACAGGCAGGGCTGCAAAACGCAATGCCTGCCCCGGGCCGGTCATTGGCAGGGCAAGGTCAATCAGTCGCCGCGCAGCGCGCTGACCTGCCACATCACCATCCAGCATGATCACGGGCTCCGGCGATATCCGCCACATCAACCGCAGCTGATCTTCAGTAACCGCCGTCCCGAGGGGTGCAACAGCCCCTTCGAACCCTGCCAGTGACAAGGCAATCACATCCATATAGCCTTCGGCCACAATCAGCGGCGCACCCTTGCCAATCGCCGCACGTGCCGGGCCAATATTGTACAGGTTACGCCCTTTGTCGAATAGTGCGGTTTCCGGGCTATTCAGATATTTTGCCCGCGCATTCGGATCCATTGCCCGGCCGCCAAAAGCAATACAGCGCCCCCGTCCATCCCGGATCGGGAACACGATCCGGCCCCGAAAGCGGTCATAGGGCGCACCACCATTATCCGGCATGGCAACCAGTCCGGCATCGACGATCACATCCTGAGGCATGTCCTTTTCACGCAAGGCTGTAAACAGGCCCTGTCGGATGTCCGGCGCATATCCCAGTTCAAACCGGTCAATGGCAGCCTGATCCAGTCCCCTCCGGGCCAGGTAATCACGCGCATCAGCCCCCAGACCAGTGGATAGTTGCATCCGGTAATGATGTGTCGCGGCCTCCATCGCATCGACCAAGACCGTACGACGGTCGGCCCGCTGGCGCTCTGCGGGATCGCGTTCCGGCATGGGCAGCCCGGCTTCCGATGCCAGTACCTTTACCGAATCGATAAAATCCAGCCCTTCGGATTCGCGCAGGAATGTCAGTGCGTCACCTTTCGCATGACACCCGAAGCAATAGTAAAAACCTTTCTGGTCATCGACATGAAAGGACGCCGTTTTCTCACCATGAAACGGGCACGGCGCCCACCAGTCACCCTTGGCCTGATTTGAACGCCGCAGATCCCAGGTTACCTTGCGCCCGATGATCCGGCTGACCGGAACGCGGTTGCGCAATTCGTCAAGGAAGGCGGGTGAGATCGACATGAGTATGAATATCGGTGGCTGAGGCGCATCCGGCAAGAGCCTTACGCACCGACCGCCCCGCGCACAAGGGCACCGTAATGACGATATAATGCCTGGCGATCAAGCCTTCCCCCATCGCGATACCAGTTTGTCACCCCGGTCAACATGGCAATCAAGGCCATGGTTGCAAGTCGTGTATCGTTGATACGCATCTCTCCCGTCGCAACCCCATCATCCAGAATGACCTGCAAGGCCATTTCATACCGGCCACGCAAAGCCGTAATCAGCGTGTGGTTTTCAGGGTCAAGATTGCGCAGCTCCATATAGGACAGGAACACCCCGTCCGGATGATCCAGGCTGGTATCGATATGAAAGCGCACAAACCGGTCCAGCCGGTCAAGGGGCACTGATTCCGGGGCATCCTGCCAGGCATTCAGAAGCATTTCCATGTGATCACGCAGCAATTCGGCCAGCAAACTCTGCTTGTCGGAAGTATAGGCATAGATCGTTCCGGCACGTACACCGACCTCGGCCGCAATCTGGCGCATGGAAACCGCTGCATATCCATGCCGCGCGAACAGTCGCCGGGCAGCATTACGGATCAGCGGGCCTGTCACCTCTCCGCGGGACCCCTGCGTACGGGCCATCAGCCGGCCGGCGGCTTGTTACGCGGAGTATTGCCACCAATCAGTTCAAGAAAATTGTGCGGAGCACGTGTCAGAAGCTCCGCCGCCAGATCACGGCCCATGGCTTCCCCATCATGCGCCGCACCCTCCCGGAAACCGGTAAAACGCTGTGATCCATCCGGCAGCAGAATCTCACCTCGCAGATGCAGGCGTTCACCATTCAGTTCGGCCAAGGCTGCAATCGGTGTTTCACAGCTTCCATCAAGAGCAGCCAGAAAGGCGCGTTCAGCGGTAATTCGCAGGAACGTATCGCCATCTGCAATAGCCAACAGTAAATTCCCGATACAGATATCATCACGCCGGCGCTCAACTCCGATTGCCCCCTGAGCAATTGCAGGCAGCATCTCTTCCGGTGCTATCGCCATCCGCACGACATCGTGCATATTCAGGCGGTTCAGCCCGGCCATGGCAAGAAAGGTTGCCTGCGCCACCCCATCAGCCAGTTTCTGCATCCGGGTTTGCAGGTTTCCACGGAATTCCACCAGCTTCAGGTCAGGACGGACATGGGCAAGCTGAGCTCGACGCCGCATGCTGGAACTTCCGACAACCGCACCAGACGGCAGATCGGAGACGGACCCGAAATGCGGACTGATGAACGCGTCCCGCGTATCTTCTCGCGGCAGATAGCAATCAATGACAAGACCATCTGGCTGCAAGACCGGCATGTCCTTCATCGAATGAACAGCAATATCAATGTCTTTTTCCAGAAGTGCATCTTCAATTTCACGGGTAAACAGGCCCTTGCCACCACTTGCCTGCAGGGAACGGTCCTGGATACGATCCCCGGTTGTTTTGATCGGGACAATCTCAAAGGCGGTTTCAGGCAGATCATGTGCCACCATCAGGCGGTTACGCGTTTCATATGCCTGCGCCAAGGCCAGCGGCGAACCGCGGGTGCCGATCTTCAGACGCTCGTCAGGAGTGGGCCAGTCAGTCATGATTCATGGCATAGCCTTGCTGCTCTGGCTTGACAATGCCAGCCGTGCTACGATGAAAGCGACCGAAAGCGAGGCCACATGACCAAGACAATCCTGCGTGCGCTTGCCGGTGAACGGCTGCCTGTACCTCCTGTCTGGATGATGCGTCAGGCAGGGCGCTATCTGCCCGAATATCGTGCAACCCGCGCACGAGCCGGTGACTTCCTGTCACTTTGCTATACCCCCGATCTTGCGGCAGAAGTCACATTACAGCCGATCCGTCGTTATGGTTTTGATGCCGCAATCCTGTTCGCCGATATCCTGCTTGTACCACAGGCCCTGGGCGCAGACCTGTGGTTCGCAACCGGAGAAGGTCCCCGCCTGTCAACTATTTCCAATCAGGCCGGAATCTCTGCACTCAAGCCAGCCGATGCAATCCACGATACGCTTTCCCCGATCTATGAAACCGTCCGAATCCTGTCGCGCGAGCTGCCGCCGGAAACCACGCTGATCGGCTTCGCCGGTGCTCCCTGGACGGTCGCAACTTATATGATTGCCGGACGCAGCACATCGGATCAGGGACCGGCACATGCCCTGAAGGATACTGACCGGGCTGCCTTTACCGCACTTGTTGACCTGATCACGACAGCGACAATTGAATATCTTTCAGCCCAGATCGAAGCTGGTGTCGAAGTCATCAAGCTGTTTGACAGCTGGGCCGGCAGCCTGAAGGGGCAGGATTTTGATGATTTTGCCATTACTCCGGTCGCAAGGATCATCACCACCCTGAAATCCCGCCATCCCGCTGTTCCCATCATCGCATTCCCACGTGAGGCTGGTCCCCGTTATGAGGGCTTCGCCCATGCAACGGGCGCTGATTGTGTAGCCATTGACAACTCCGTCAATGCTGACTGGATAGCCGCACATGTTCAGAAGGACGGCTGCGTTCAGGGCAATCTTGATCCACGGCACATGGTGACAGGAGCTCAGTCCCTGGTGGATGAAACACGCGCCATCATAAATACCCTTCGGCAAGGGCCACATATCTTCAATCTCGGGCATGGTATCACACCCGACGCCGATCCTGAGCATGTCGCATTGATGATCGAGACAATCCGGAACAGCTGAGCAATATCGGATATTGCAACCCTGATAGCCACACTTGGACTTGCCTCGCGGAAGTGCCGGGTTCCTTGCTCTTTTATGCAGCTCTTTTCTTGAAAGCAGCGAGGTTCTTTCCGGCAGGGGCTGAATGTGGCCGCCGGGGACTGCAAAAGCCGTTAATAATGTATTCAAACAAGGCCAATTCGGCCTGTTATCAGGGCAATTGACTGAATTGATTGGTGACATTGGGATAGCTTTCTGACTCAAGGTTATGTGAATTTGAAAAGGATGGTGCTGACCATGCCGGCAGATGCCATAACGCCCGAATGTCCGCATTTTCTGCAATCTTTCAGTGTGAACGATGATCCCCGCCCAGCCACCAGGATTGTGTATCCTCCAAGATCTTTCTTCTGGTGCTTTGCGTTGTGATTTCTGGTGCCGATGGCTGGAGTTCAATTTGCTCTACGGTCACAAGAAGATCGACCTTCTACACCGGTTTCTACCCTTTTCCGATGGCACACCCAGCCACGACCAGCTTGGCATCTTGTTTTCAAGGTTCGACATGGAGCAGTTTCAGCACTGTTTTGTGGACTGGACAACGGACCTGCAAGGTGCCCTTGAGGGCGTGATCACAGTTGACGCCAAGACCCTGCGACACCGCCTTGAGCCGCGCGGCCATTCACATGACCTAGGCGGGATCGACATTCGAGATTCACAAACGGCGTGATGTCTGATTCATGGGGTTCCGTGTTGAGGCGCGGAGCGGATGATGGGGATCAAACGGTACGAACTAAGCGAGGCGCAGTGGGCGAAGGTTGCGCCGTTGTTACCGGGGAAGGTGAGCGATCCAGGCCGGACGGGATCGGATAACCGTATGTTCGTGAACGGATGTTTGTGGGTTCTGCGTTCCGGCGCACACTGGTGCGACCTGCCGGAACGCTATGGCCGCTGGAAGACGGTGTACCGACGCTTCAGCCGCTGGTGCCATGCTGGCGTCTAGGAGCGGGTGTTCGACACGCTCACTGCCGACCGGGACAGCCAGTATCTGATGATCGACAGCACCATCGTCCGCGCCCACCAACAGGCGGCGACCGGAAAAGGGGGGCACAGGATCATCCGACATGGCCTCGAATATTCGCCACCAGACGCCCTTGCGGCTCCAACGACTGAACCGCCGGAAGGCCGAGTTCCACGCCCCGAACACATCCGGCAGGTCGCGC
>JBKEAB010000082.1:0-21926 GCA_047971845.1 Paracoccus sp. (in: a-proteobacteria)
GCGCTACGCGTCCCCGACAACATCACCATCGTGACGCTGCCACCCTACGCGCCGGAACTGAACCCCGTAGAGAATGTCCGGGCCTGGCTGCGCGCCAACCGCCTCGCGATCTCCGTCTTCGACACCTACGACGACATCGTTGCACGATGCTGCGGTGCATGGAACTTCTTCGCAAACGATACCAACCGCGTCAGATCAGTCACTGATCGCGAATATGCCAGACAAGTCAATACATAGGGCCGTTGGTATGACTTTGCCGGCTGACCGAAAGCCGGCTGACGTAAAAGGTGATATTTTCCCGAGGTGATCTGACGTTTGGTCAATTGGGTATATTTTTGTATATCAATCATATTCAGGGTATCAGAGAAGGCTCTGCTTCCAGTGCTATTGCCTGAGAAATTTCGTCCGCTGTCAGCGGTCCCGGAAAGTGGCAGGCGGTCAAATGGGCAGGGGTTCCGGTCAGTTGCGGTATTATTGCAGCGCAGGCATCCTTGACGCGAGGACAGCGGGTGCGGAAGACGCAACCCGAAGGGGGGGATACGGGTGAAGGCAGATCCCCGGCCAGCGGTATGATTGTCTTTGTGCGCTCCAGATTTGGGTCGGGGACCGGAACGGCAGATAGCAGCGCCTGCGTATAGGGGTGCTGGGGGTCGGCATAAAGTGCCTCGGCTTCGGCCAGTTCCATGACGCGCCCCAGATACATCACCAGTATCCGGTTGCTGATATGCTTTACCACTGACAAGTCATGAGCGATGAAGATCAATGCCAGACCCAGATCGCGTTGCAGATCAGCCAGAAGATTGATGACCTGAGCCTGAATGGAGACATCCAGTGCAGATACGGGCTCGTCACAGATTACCAGTTTCGGTTCGACAATCAGGGCCCGGGCGATGCCGATACGCTGGCATTGACCGCCTGAGAACTCATGCGGATAGCGGTTGATCTGATTGGGTAACAGTCCGACCCGTTCCATCATCTCCTTGACACGTATTCTGACCTTGCCACGGGACAGGCCGGGATGATGGGTGGTCAGGGGTTCGGCAATGATCTGACCTACGGTCATGCGCGGATTCAGTGAAGCAAGCGGGTCCTGAAAGACCATCTGTATATTGTTGCGATATGCCATCATCTGTCGGGGAGGCAGTCCGATCAGATTGTTCCCGTCTTGCCAGATTGCCTGACCTGTTGCCGGAGCAAGGCCGATCAGAGCCCGGGCAAGCGTGGATTTTCCTGAGCCGGATTCACCGACGATTCCCAATGTTTCTCCGGCGTTGAGCATGAAATCCACACCACCTACGGCATGCAGCAGCCGGGGTTTGGTCCATGGCATGTCACCTTCGTGCCGGATTGGAAAGGTGACGCGCAAATCCGAGACGTCTAGCAGGGGCTTAGAGTTTGTCATCGGAGCGCTCCTGCATGGGGAAGGCATCTGTATGCATAATCCCATCAGGCCTGACCGGTGGGCCTTCGTGATGATTGGATGGGCCTGCCCGGACCTGTTCGATACCGGCATGGCAGGCGCGGGCGCGATCCGGAGCAAAATCTTCCGGCATGGGCGGTATAGTGGTGCAGATCCCCATCACGTAATCACAGCGTGGGGCGAAGGGGCAGCCTGTGGGCGGGTGTGACATGTTGGGAGGGCTGCCGGGAATGGCGGACAGCCTGTCACCCTTTTGATCAACCCGCGGGATCGCTGCTAGAAGTCCCTGTGTATAAGGGTGGCACGGGTCAGTGAAGACCGGATCGGTCGGAGCGCGTTCCATCACCCGGCCGCCATACATGACCATTACGCGCTCACAGGACCCTGCCACAACGCCAAGGTCATGCGTGATGAGCATCATGGCCATGCCGAATTCGTCCCGAAGTTCACCCAGCAACTGCATAATCTGAGCTTGTACGGTTACATCAAGCGCAGTTGTGGGTTCATCTGCAATCAGAAGGTCGGGTTTGCATAGAAGCGCCATGGCGATCATTACCCGTTGCCGCATCCCGCCGGAAAACTCGTGCGGATACAGCCGTGCGCGACCTTTGGCATCTGGGATCCGGACAGCATCCAGCATACGGATGGACTCCGTTACGGCCATTGATTTTGACAGGCCGTGATGCAGTATCAGGACCTCGGCCATCTGGTCGGAAACCCGCATATAGGGGTTGAGCGAGGTCATCGGGTCCTGAAAGATCATGGCGATATTTTCAGCCCGGATCCGGTTCAGTTGCTTTAGGGGAGCGTTCAGGATTTCCTGTCCATTGAAAAGCACACTGCCTGCAGCATGTCCGTTTTTGGCCAGAAGCCCCATGATGGCAAAGGAAAGCTGTGATTTGCCGGAACCGGATTCGCCGACGATGCCAAGTGTTTCACCTCGTTCCAGTGACAGGTTGATGCCGTTGACAGCATGGATCTCTCCGTCATTGGTGGTGAAGGTGACATTCAGGTTTCTTACATCCAGAAGCGTCATGTCAGCGGTCCCTTGGGTCAAGGGCGTCACGCAGACCATCCCCGATGAAGAACATCGCAAAAAGCGTGATGCAGAAGAAGCCAAGCGGGAAGGCCAGCTGCCAGATTGTTCCATAGCGCATGGTGCCTGCACCCTCATTGATCAGTGCCCCCCAGCTTGTCAGCGGTTCCTGCACACCAAGGCCGAGGAAGCTGATGAATGACTCGGTTAGAATCATCAGCGGCACCAGCAACGTTGCATAGACGGCGACGACGCCCAGAAGGTTTGGTACAATATGACGGATGATGATCCGCCATGTCGGAACACCGGTGGCTCGCGCGGCCTCAATGAATTCTCGGTTTTTGAGTGTGAGTGTCTGGCCGCGCACGATCCGCGACATTTCCAGCCATGAAATCAGCCCGATACCAAGAAACAGCATCTCGATACGGCGGCCGAAGATGACCAGCAGCAGAATGAGGACGAACATGTAAGGGATAGACAGAAGGATATCGACGGTTCGCATCATGATGGCGTCGGTTCGTCCGCCGATATAACCCGATGTGGCACCGTAAAGCGTACCGACAATTACTGCTACGGCAGCCCCCACAAAGCCCACCATCAACGATATCTGTGTACCCTGTATCGTGCGCGCAAAGATGTCACGGCCAAGATCGTCGGTGCCGAAGTAGTGACCGTTTCCAATGGATGGGGCACCCTGCGTTGCCGCCGATCCCATGACTGAGAAGTCGATCGAATCATAAGCCCATGCAGAAAACCAGTTACCGAAGATCGCGAACAATATGATGCCAATCAACACAATCAGTGCCACCATGGCAGCCTTGTTGCGGAGAAATCGTTTGCGGGCATCTGCCCAGGGGCTGCGGCCCTTGACATCCTCGGCGGCCATTCGTTTCGCCATCCCTCTGATTTTATCGTGTTCTATCATGATTATATCGTCAATATCTGATTTTCGGGTCGATCCATGCGTAAAGGATATCGACCAGCAGGCTGAACAGGATGGTCAGCGCACCGATAAGGATCGTGACCCCCATCATCACCGCATAATCCCGGTTCAGTGCGGAATCGACGAAGCTTTTGCCAATTCCTCCGGTTGAGAAATACATGTCGATCACGACAGAGCCGGTGATCATAGATACGAAGGCTGGACCAAGATAGGAAATTACGGGCAAAAGCGCGGGCTTCAGGGCATGACGCATGATAACCTTGCGCGGTGGCAGCCCCTTGGCGCGGGCGGTGCGAATATGGTTCGAGCTCAGAACTTCCAGCATGGAGGACCGCGTAATCCGTGCAATTGAGGCCATGTAAGAGGTGGCGAGTGCGATCACTGGCATGATCCAGAATCCGGGATCGGAAAAGTTCCACCCGCCGCCGGGCAGCCAGCCCAGCCAGAGTGTGAAGATCAGTACAAGGATTGGAGCCATGACGAAATTCGGCAGGACCTGTGCGCCGATGGAAATACCGACGGCAAGATAATCAAGCCAGGTATTCTGCCGGATTGCGGCGGCAGAGCCGAGCATGACACCGGCCAGAACTGCAATCACGAAGGACAGGAGGCCATAAGTCAGGGTGATTGGAAAGCCTGCGGCAATGATCTCATTCACACTGCGGTCGGGATATATGAAACTGGGACCAAAATCGAAATGTGCGATGATTCCCCAGACATAATCGGCAATCTGCTTCCATAAGGGGTCATCCAGCCCGTATTTTGCCTCCAGATTGGCCAGTACCTGTGGGGGCAGGGCACGCTCCTGCGTGAATGGACCGCCCGGTGCGGCATGCATCAGTAGGAAGGAAAATATGATCAGCAAAAGCAGGGTTGGGACTGCCACTGCCAGACGTCTGAGTATGAATCCGAACATCCTCTGGTTCCGTTAGGTGCCGCGAGGGCAGGAAGATACAGGTTATATGACCATTGCCGGGGTATGTGCATGTTTACACCACCCCGACAAAAGCATCAGGACACAGCTCAGTGTGCGGTGATGTACATGTCCCTAGCGTACCAGGAATTCATCACGTTCTCCAGCGGCAGACCCTTCACATAGGGTTTGATCATATCGACATTGGCATAGTGATAGATCGGGATCAGTGGCTGTTCTGCCGCAAGGATCTGTTCGGCTGCCTCATACTGAACGTTCGGGTTTTCCGATGTCACGGCCTCATCCAGCAGTGCATCATATTCCGGGCTATTGAACTTGCTCTCATTCTTGCCGGTCGAGCGGAAATAGTCGGTGAAGGTCGAAGCCTCGTTATAGTCTGCGCACCAGGCATAGCGGGCCAGTTCGAAATCCTGGTTCTGCATGCGGTCGGTATGGACTTTCCATTCCATGTTGTTCAGCGTCAGGTTCACACCAAGAGGCTTCCACATCTGCTGGGCAACCACGGCGATTTTCTTGTGATCTTCAGAGGTATTGTAGTTCAGCGTCAGGTTCAGCGGGTTTTCCGGCGTATAGCCTGCGGCTTCCAGCAGGGCCTTTGCCTCGGCAGTACGGTCTTCCTGAGTCATCGAAGCCATGGCGGTTTCAGGGACTTCAAAACCCTCGATGGCCCAATGAGTCCAGTTATAGGCCGGCTTCTGACCGCCCTGCAGGACCTGATTGACGATGATATCGCGGTCCAGTGACAAGGCCAGTGCGCGGCGGATATTCACATCTTTCAGAACCTCCGGCCCCTTATCCGAAACGTTGATCATATAGGCGTAGGAGCAGGCATAAGGGAAAGAGGTTGCCTCATCCGGAAATTCCTCTTTCAGGCGCGGATATTGACCAGCAGGAATATCCATGCGGTCCAGCTCACCTGCCTGATAGCGGGTCAGTGCGATGTTCTGGTCGTTGACGGTGATGCCTGTCAGCCTGGTCAGGATGACATTATCGGCATCCCAGTATTCCGGATTTTTTTCCATCGTGATGTCAACGCCAAGGTTATGGCCAGTCAGTATATAGGCACCATTGCTGACGAGATTACCGGGTTGTGTCCAGTTGTCGCCATGTTCCTCGATTGCCGCACGGGGGGCGGGGAAGGTGGTCGAATGCGACAGGGTATTGATAAAGTAAGCGGTCGGTTTGGTCAGCTTTACTTCCAGCGTATGATCATCGACTGCGGTCACGCCTAGCGTATCCGGTGCGGCCTTGCCTGCCACAATTTCGCTGGCATTGACGATATTCATCAGTTCCATGAACCAAGCATATTCCGATGCGGTCGCTGGATCGACAGCACGTTGCCAGCCATAGACAAAATCGGCAGCCGTTACAGGTTCGCCATTTGACCATTTTGCCTCGGGGCGCAGCTTGAACGTATAGGTCAGCCCATCATCCGATTTGCTGTATTCCGTTGCTACCCCCGGGATCATTGCACCCTTGGCATCTTCGTTCATCAGCCCCTCAAAAAGCTGACGCAGCACGTCTGAGCCCTCAACGTCGGTGTTCTTTTGCGGATCGGTGGTCTTGATGGCATCCAGCAGCCAGAAGTTGTATTCTTGGACTTCTGCCAGTTCGTCACCATCAGCCACAGTTGCTGCAAAAGACGGAACCGCGATGGTCAGTGCCAGTGCGGTGGTTATCAGGAACTTGGTCATATTCTCCCCCTTATCGGTTGCGCATACCGCAATGGCGTAAGGTTAGGCAAAACGGTTTGTTGCACAAGTACTCTTGAAAGGGTGGTGAAAAACGTCGCGTCAACTTGCGGCAGGTCAATTGCATAAAAGTTCGGGGTTGGGGGCTTGAACGGGCTTCACGGCAATGTACAAACGAAAGAATAACATCTCCGGATAACATCGGGGTACAGAGGGAGGAAATCGGATGGGTGGCCTTTTGGCCCTGGCACGCGGCATAGACCGCTTTAATACGGCGGTTGGCAGGGGGGTCTCATGGCTGATTCTGCTGGCGGTTCTGGTCAGTGCAGGCAATGCGATTGTCCGCAAGGTGTTCAGCATATCATCGAATATGTGGCTGGAACTGCAATGGTACCTTTACGGAGCGGCCTTTCTGGGCGCGGCAGCCTATACGCTTCTGGAAAATGAACATATACGGATTGATCTTGTCTATGGCATGTGGTCGCGGCGGATGCAGCACTGGATCGACCTGATCGGGCATGTGCTGTTTCTGATGCCCTTTACGCTGGTCATGCTGTATTTCCTGTTTCCTTATGTCACGAAGTCTTTCGAACGGGGGGAGGTCTCAACCAATGCGGGCGGGCTGATCCTGTGGCCGGCAAAAGCGTTGCTGCTGGCTGGTTTTTTATTGCTGTTTATTCAGGGCATCTCTGAAATCATCAAGAAAATTGCCGTGATGAACGGGTTGATCGAAGACCGGCATGCAATATCGGGCCATCATGCTCCGCTGGAAATTGATGAGGCATTGCGTGCTGAATCCGGATTTGCCGCAGAAGTCGATGTGCCAGACAATCGTTCTGAAGACAACCGGGGAAGCCGCGGATGATGGAACTTATTGCGCAGAACATGGCGCCGATCATGTTCGCTTCGCTGATCCTTTTCCTTCTGTTTGGCTATCCGGTTGCCTTTGCACTTGCTGCAAATGGTCTGCTGTTCTTTGTCATCGGGGTTGAACTCGCCCCCCTGTCGGATTCGATCTATCTGGACTGGAGTCTTCTGGGCACCATGCCAGACCGCTTATGGGGGGTGTTGTCGAACGAGACATTGCTTGCCATCCCCTTCTTTACCTTCATGGGTATATTGCTGGAGAAATCCGGTATGGCCGAAGACCTTCTGGATACGATTGGCCAGCTTTTCGGCCCCGTCCGCGGCGGTCTTGCCTATGCCGTGATCATTGTGGGTGCATTGCTTGCGGCGACAACCGGTGTCGTTGCGGCATCCGTGATCGCCATGGGGCTGATCTCCCTGCCGATTATGCTGCGCTATGGCTATGACCGGCGTATGGCTTCGGGTGTGATTGCCGCATCGGGTACGCTGGCGCAGATTATTCCACCTTCACTGGTACTGATCGTCATGGCTGATCAGCTGGGCCGCTCGGTTGGCGACATGTACAAGGGGGCCCTGATTCCGGGGCTGGTTCTGACGGGAATCTATCTGAGCTATGTCTTTGTCATGTCGATCTTCCGCCCGAATGCGGTGCCGGCCCTGCCGAAAGAGGCGCGGACTCTGGGTTCCGGAGTCCTGTCGTTGTTTGTCGTGATCGGGATAGCCGTTGGCGTGGCGCTTGCCGCACATCACTATCTTTACGCCACACAGGGCAGCAATGCCGATATCCTCGGGGCAGCGGCGGCCGTGGCCTTCCTGTTCCTGGTTGCGATGACAGACAAGGAAGGCTGGCGTTTTATCATCAAGGTTGGGGTTGCCCTTCTGGCGGCTGCGGTCAGCTGGTTTGCCATGCAGGCTGTCATCAGTCTTGATATGCTGACAACGCTGCCGACCAACCCGCGCACTGGTCTTCTGATTACTGCCATTTTTGTCGCGGCTATCGTAGCAGCCATGCTGTTTGCGATTATCATGGGCATACTGCGCGGCGTGATTGATTTTACGCCACGGGAATCCCACGGGTTCGGGATTCTCAGTAAACTGACCCAGCAGGTGATTATTGTTCTGGTTCCGCCGCTGGCGCTTGTCTTCTTTGTCCTTGGCACGATCTTCCTTGGCTGGGCTACACCGACTGAAGGCGGTGCAATGGGTGCGGTTGGCGCATTGCTCCTGTCGGCGATGAAGGGCCGGCTGAGCTATGATGTGATCAAGCAGGCACTGGCATCGACCACACGTCTGGCCAGTTTCGTGATGTTTATCCTGATCGGAGCGCGGGTCTTTTCGCTGACGTTCTATGGGGTCAACGGCCATGTCTGGGTCGAACATCTGCTGACATCACGTCCGGGTGGGGTGTATGGCTTTCTGATCGTTGTCTCGGTCATGGTTTTCTTCCTGGCCTTTTTTCTCGATTTCTTCGAACTGGCCTTTATCATCGTGCCTCTGCTGGCTCCGGCGGCTGAAAGCCTTGGTATTGACCTGATCTGGTTCGGGGTTATCCTCGGGGTGAACATGCAGACATCGTTCATGCATCCACCTTTCGGATTCGCCCTGTTCTACCTGCGATCAGTGGCACCGCGATCAGCCTATACGGACAAGGTCACCGGTAAGCTGACCGATGGAATCAGTTCAACACAGATCTATTGGGGGGCTGTGCCCTTCGTCTTTATCCAGATACTGATGATCGGTGTTGTGATCACATTCCCGGGGCTGGTCATGCACTATAAGGGTGCTCCGGTGAATGTTGAGGATGTGCAGATCACCATCCCGATGGGGGGAGGTGACGGCGGCCTGGGTAGTCTGGGCGGCCTTGGAGGACTGGGTGGCTCGCCCTTCGGCACCGATGCCGTGCCGGGGGGGGGGAATGGCACTACTGGTTCTGGTGATCTGGGCGAAGCCTCCTCACAGGATATCCCGGATGCAGAAAGCACAGCTTCAGGCGGGCTCGATCCGCTCAGCGGTCCGCCGCCGGGGCTGACCGCACCGGCCAACTGACCAGAGAAAGCAAGCTAAGCGGGGGCCAAGATCAGTTGGCTCCCGTTTCGGTTTTTTCCGGTCAGTTAAAAGACACAGGATGCGGTGGGGGGTTAGCAGGATGAAGATATTGTTGGGTCTTCACAGCTTATGTAATTCTGCTTTAAGGCTTCGGCTCTGTGCCGCAACGCAGTGGCCCTGTCAGCCAGGTCGTTATCATCGGAAACCTTCTGTGCGGTGATCCTGGCTGAGGATACGGCAAGGGATGCGCCTGCCGATTCCAGATCTGATACCACCTGATCCGGGCTTGAAGCTGCCACTTGTGCATGACCGGGAATGCCCGGATCAGCCAAGAGCCGGTCAGTCGGCATTAGGGTTGGATAATTGTCGGAACTATCGGTGCAACCAGTCAGAATGACAAGGACAAGAGCAAATGCTCTGGTTAGTGAGGGTGGAGCATGTCGTGTCACTGTCATCCCCCATACATTGGCTGGTACCCGAGGCCGGACTCGAACCGGCATGCCTTGCGGCGGCGGATTTTGAATCCGCTGCGTCTACCATTCCGCCACTCGGGCCAACGTCGAGGGGGTATGACGCAAAGGGCTGATTTGCAAGGGGATATTATTCGGGACGTGTAAGCGGTTGGTATTTCTGAAATAGCGGCCTCAGCAATCCGTCCCAAGCCTTGTCCCACTTTCATGATTCGTGCTTTGTTTACTTTGAGATCTGACCTGATAGCCTCGGGTGATTCGTCTTCTCCAAACTGAACGATGACCGGTGTGTGCAGGTTGCCCCGGCAGCGTCTGCGGACATGCGGGAACTCACGCTATATGCGGAAAGACAAACGGCCTTTTACCATGCGCACCAGATCCGAGATGATGAGTTTCGGCGGCACCGGTATGACCGTATGGACGTGATCGCCGGGCAGTTCCCGCGTAAGATGTTGCCCCGATTCTCACGACAGCGGATGTCGCGCACTTGCAGCCGCAACGCCTCGGCCAGCACCCCGTATCGTTTCTTTGTGCTGAAGCAGGTCCGACTGGAAGTCGGAGGGTTGTACCGGAATGTGGATACGAAAGGCCTGTTTATGTAGTATTCCGGTACAGATCTCTGCGGACAAGCTCATGCCATTCTCCAAATCTGTGTCTCCTAGCCTTGGGAAAGCCAGACCGGCAGCAAGGCGGCAGGGTGTGTTGCAGATGAAAGAGTAAATGATGCAAGGACATGCATATGTTCGTATGACGTGGTTAACGAACTGTATTCAAATAATAATCATAATATTTGGTTCATGCAGACGAATCTAAGATTGTGGTCAGGTAGCGGGAATGGCTGGCGGAGCAGATGCATCCCGCGATTGCCAGTAAGCCGGGCTTCGGGTATCGGGCGCGTAAACATACGAAAGGGGAATGGGATGGTCGAGCGCGGGAACGGTTTGTCCTATGCGGGTGCTGGTGTTGATATTGATGCGGGAAATAAACTGATTGAGCGTATC
Source organism: Paracoccus sp. (in: a-proteobacteria) (assembly GCA_047971845.1). GTDB lineage: Bacteria > Pseudomonadota > Alphaproteobacteria > Rhodobacterales > Rhodobacteraceae > Paracoccus. The sequence goes on from JBKEAB010000082.1 coordinate 10,409, forward strand.
AAGCCGGCGGCGGCGGCGACGAAGCGCTCTGGTGTCATGGCCGGCCTTGGTGGCTTTGGTGCCTTGTTCGATCCCCGTGCGGCCGGCTATGACGATCCGGTTCTGGTTGCGGCGACCGATGGTGTGGGTACCAAGCTGCGGATTGGCATTGACACGGGCGAACTTGACGGGCTTGGCATTGATCTGGTTGCCATGTGTGTCAATGATCTGGTTTGTCAGGGCGCAGAACCACTGTTTTTCCTTGATTATTTTGCAACGGGCAAGCTGTCTGTGGATGAGGCGACCAGAATCATCAATGGCATTGCCGAAGGATGTCGCCGTTCGGGTTGTGCACTGATCGGGGGGGAAACTGCCGAGATGCCCGGAATGTATCACAATGGTGATTTTGATCTGGCCGGGTTTGCCGTGGGTGCGATGGAACGCGGAACGGAACTGCCTCAGGGTATCAGGGACGGCGATGTGTTATTGGGGCTGGCATCCGATGGGGTGCATTCGAACGGGTTTTCACTGGTTCGTCGTGTGGCTGGTGCCGCCGGGCTGGGCTGGGACGATGCTTCGCCCTTTTCGGATGGAACATTGGGGCAGGGGTTGCTGGTTCCGACACGACTTTATGTGAAGCCGGCACTTGCCGCAATCCGCTCGGGCGTGGTTCATGGGCTGGCTCATATCACTGGGGGTGGTCTGACAGAGAACCTGCCGCGTATCCTGCCTGATGGGCTGGGGGTTCTGGTTGACCTGACTGCCTGGCGGATGTCTCCGGTTTTCAAATGGCTGGTCGAGGCAGGCAATATTGCCCCTGATGAGATGCTCAAGACCTTCAATTGTGGAATTGGCATGGTGCTGGTGGTTGATGCCGCCCGTGCCGATTCACTTGCCGCTCAACTGAGTGATATGGGTGAGGCTGTGGCAGTTCTTGGCGACGTCCGGCCGGGACAGGGTGTTGGATATCGTGGCAGTCTGACGTGAAACGGGTTGCCATCCTGATCTCGGGCGGCGGGTCCAATATGGTCAGGCTGATCGAAAGCATGACTGGTGATCATCCTGCCCGTGCCGTTCTGGTCGGTGCCAATGATCCGGAAGCGGGGGGGCTGATCCGGGCGCGGGCGCTTGGTGTGGAAACCTTTGCCGTGGACCATCGCCCCTTTGGCGGGGATCGTGCCGCGTTTGAGGCCGAGCTGGCCCGGAATCTGGATGCAGCACGGCCGGATATCGTTGCGCTTGCCGGGTTCATGCGCATTCTGACACCGGATTTCGTCCGTCGTTATCAGGGCAGGTTGCTGAATATCCATCCTTCGCTATTGCCGAAATATCCGGGCCTGCATACGCATGCCCGTGCGATCAGGGCTGGTGATACCAAGGCCGGGGCAACGGTGCATGAGGTGACGGCCGATCTGGATGCGGGCCCGATCCTTGGGCAGGTCCGGGTTCCGGTTTTACCCGATGATGATCCGGATATATTGGCCAAGCGGGTTTTGGTACAGGAACACCGGTTGTATCCGGCTGTTCTCAGACGTTTTGCCGATGGGGACCGGACGCGGCTGAACCTTGAGAGCGTGTGACAACCCGGCAGTTGAATGATGCAATGTTTTCCGGCAGCCTGAAGGTGATCAAGCCGGGGGAGCCAGACAGAGATGATACCAGCACCCAGAGTTGGCCTTTTCGTAACGTGCCTTGTGGATGCGATGCGGCCACAGATCGGTTTTGCAACGATCAGGTTACTGGAGCAGGCCGGTTGCCGGGTCGAGGTGCCGCAGGCTCAGACCTGCTGTGGCCAGCCCGCCGGGAATAGTGGTGACGGAAAAGGGGCGGCTGCGCTTGCCAGGCAGGTCATTGCAGCATTTGAGGATTATGATTATCTCGTTGGACCATCCGGGTCCTGTGTGGGGCAGATCCGTTCCTATCCGGCATTGCTGAAAGATCCTGACTGGCACAGGCGGGCTGTCCGCCTTGCTGAGAAATCCTATGAAATAATCGGCTTCCTGCATGATGTCATGGGGTGGCGACCCGAAGGTGTGCGGCTTGATGCCACGGCTACGTATCATGACAGCTGTTCGGGTTTGCTCGAACTTGGGGTAGAATCTCAGCCACGGGCATTGCTTGCGGATATTGGCGGGCTGGAGATGCGCCCCCTGAATGGTGCCAATGTCTGTTGCGGGTTTGGTGGTACCTTTTGCGTAAAGTACCCTGAAATTTCGACTGCAATCGTGTCGGAAAAGACGGCGAATATCGTTGATACAGGTGCGGACCTGTTGCTGGCAGGCGATCTGGGATGTTTGATGAATATGGCTGGCAGGCTGCATCGTGAAGGTGCCCGCACCCGCTGTTTCCACGCTGTCGAGGTTCTGGCCGGTATGGCGGATGGCCCGGCTATCGGGGAACGGGAATAATGCAGGCACCAGCATCAGGACCCGGGGCGGACTTCAAGGCACGGGCGCATGTAGCGCTTGCGGATTCCGGGCTCAAGGTTGCCATTGAGCGGACGACCGGGACAGCCGAACAGAAACGCTCTGCCGCGGTGGGGGATTTCCCTGAGTTTCAGCTTGCCCGGATACGCGGGCAAGCGATCAAGGACCATGTCATTGCAAACCTTGATCATTACCTGATCGAGTTTGAAAAGAATGCCATTGCCGCGGGTGCGAAGGTTCACTGGGCGTCTAATGCAGATGAGGCCGCAGGGATTGTTACCGATATCTGTCGTGAGGCCGGTGCCAGACTGGTTACGCGCGCCAAGTCCATGCTGGGTGAGGAAATCGGCCTGCCGCATGCGTTGGAAGATGCCGGAATCGAACGGGTGGAAACGGATCTGGCCGAACATATCATCCAGCTTGCGCATGAACGGCCCAGCCATATTATCTGGCCTGCCATGCATCGCACACGGGAAGATGTGGCAGAGTTGTTTTTCAGGGATCATGAGCCACCGCCGGATGCAGCGGATCCGGCATCCATGGTCGCATCTGCCCGGCGTGTCCTGCGTGAAAAGTTCATGGCGGCGGATGTTGGTATCTCCGGGGCGAATTTCCTGATTGCCGATACGGGGGCAACCTGCACTGTCACGAATGAGGGTAATGCTGAATTGTCTACGACGCCGCCACGTATTCATATCGTGACGGCGGGTATCGAAAAAATTGTGCCATCAACCGGTCATGCCATGGCCCTGTTGCGATTGTTGGTCAGGTCGGCAACAGGTGGAGAGGTTACGCAATATACGACCTTCCACTGCGGCCCCAGACGTTCTGGTGATGCCGATGGCCCCGAAGAAATGCATATCGTGCTTGTCGATAACGGCCGCTCACGCATGGTTGGTGATGAATTCCGCGAGATGCTGCGCTGTATCCGCTGTGGGGCTTGCATGAACCATTGTGTTGTCTATCGCCAGATCGGTGGCCATGCTTATGGTGGTACATATCCGGGGCCGATGGGCGCTGTGCTGACACCGGTTCTGGATGGGTTGGCGCAGAGTCGTGATCTGCCTCATGCCTGTACGATGAACGGTCGCTGCGAAGAGGTCTGTCCGGTCTGTATCCCGATCAAGACCCTTCTGAAGGCATGGCGTATACGTAGTTGGGATGGTGGAATGGAAAGTGGAACCATGCGTTTCGGGCTTGGTGTCTGGGGCTTTGCGGCACGCCGGCCATGGCTCTATCATCTGGGAACCCGCTTTGCATTGCCGGTGATGCGGATGTTTGGTCGCAAGGGCTGGATATCAAGGATGCCGCTTGCAGGTGGCTGGACGAATACACGCGATCTGCCGGCCCCTGTCGCAGGCCGCAGCTTCATGTCTCAATATCGAAAATATGGCAGCAAAGGCCCTGAATGAGCGCTCGTAACGATATTCTGGCCGCTATCCGGAAGGGGTTGGCACAAGGACGTGGTGGAACGGTGATGCGTCATGGAACGGAGGATATCCGGGCTGAAGCGGTGGCATTGCTGACGGATCTCGATGATATCCGTTCTGCCCTGACCGGTCAGGATCCGGTTTCAGTCTTCATCAGCAAATGTGCCAACCCGGCCCTTGGTGTGACGCTGGTACGGCTTGCCGGATGGGATGACTTGCCGGATGTTGTGTCGGCATATCTGAATGAGCATGGGTTGGGTCATCGTATCGCCGTATCCGGGGACACCCGGCTTGACCTGCTGCCGAGAGCCGGAATTGACCTGCACCAGAACTGTGCCCTGGATGAGGTTGCTGCAATCAGTGTCGCCCTGTGGGGGATTGCCGAGACAGGTTCTGTCGTAATCCATTCTGCTCCGGATCAGCCAATCCTGAATGCCATGCTGCCCCGGCACTGGCTGGTTGTCGTTGAAGAGGACCGGATCCTGCCTTTTCTTGACGATTATGCCATCAGGGCAATGCCAGCCCCCCGCAATGCTGTCCTGATTACCGGATCGTCCGGTACGACGGATATCGAAGGGTATTTCGTACGTGGGGCACATGGTCCGGGATTTGTGCATATCCTGCTGATTGAAAAGTAATTTTTTAGTAGAGTTTTGCCCACGCATGGCTGTCATGCAACTGTCTTGCAGCGATGTTAGCTGGCCTGTACTGATCTGGTGACGCGCATTTTCCGGTTGCTGCGGCGACTGGCAATAGCAGTAGGAAAGGGCATTCCATGCGTATTGCAGTTCTTGGTGGTGATGGGTTTGTCGGCTGGCCAACCTCGCTTCATCTGTCAGACCTCGGGCATGAGGTTCATATCATTGATAACCTGTCGCGTCGCTGGATTGATACAGAACTGGGCGTGCAATCACTTACCCCGATGGATTCAATTCAGGAACGCTGCCGTATCTGGAAACAGGAAACCGACCGGCAGATCCATTTTCATTTGCTGAATATTGCGAAGGAGTTCGAACGACTGAAGCAATGGCTGGATGAATACCGGCCTGATGCAGTGATCCATTTTGCCGAACAACGTGCCGCACCTTATTCGATGAAGACCGACCGGCATAAGGTCTATACGGTCGATAATAATGTGAATGCGACCCATAACGTTTTGGCAGCACTGGTGGAAACCGGAATTGATGCGCATCTGGTGCATCTTGGTACGATGGGGGTTTATGGTTATTCCAGTGTCGGGGCTCCGATCCCTGAGGGCTATCTGGATATTGAAATTGATACGCCTGACGGCAAACAGGCTCAGCAGATCCTGTATCCGACGCGTCCCGGCTCGGTTTACCATATGACCAAGAGCCTTGATCAGGTCATGTTCCAGTTCTTTGCCCAGAATGATGGTCTGCGGATTACTGATCTACATCAGGGCATTGTCTGGGGAACGCATACCGACCAGACCCGCAGGCATGAACAACTGATCAATCGCTTTGACTATGATGGTGATTACGGCACTGTACTGAACCGCTTCCTGATCCAGGCAGCGATAGATTATCCACTGACAGTGCATGGGTCAGGAGGGCAGACCCGTGCCTTTATTCATATTCAGGACTGTGTACGCTGCATTGAACTGGCCCTGTCAGATGCACCCAGGACAGGCGAGAGGGTCAGGATCTTCAACCAGATGACCGAAACCCACCGGATTCGTAATCTGGCAGCTCTTGTGGCCCGGATGACCGGGGCAAAGGTGATGAACCTGCCCAACCCCCGCAAGGAAGCGGCTGAAAATGACCTGATCGTGAAAAATGACCAGTTTCTGTCTCTTGGTCTGGATCCGATCACGCTGGAAGAGGGACTTTTATCAGAGGTTGTCGGGGTGGCCAGGAAATATGCCCACAGGATCGACCGCAGCCGCGTGGCTGCTGTATCTGCCTGGACGAAGGAAATCGCGAAATCAGTCGATCACGATCCCGAAGCGCATATGACAGGGGCTGGATAGATTACTTATCCTCGCTCACGAGGGGGGCGGGGACGATAGGCGGGCAGGGACCAGCCCCGGATCATTGATCCGGCCCGTAACAGGAAGGTTGCTCCGCCACAGCCGGTCAGAACCAGCGGACGGGGCAGGCCCATCAGGTCCAGTATCAATGCACTCAGGGCCCCGCCGAAAGCTGCGGTCAGGTAAAGTTCGCTGCCTTTCAGGATCAGCGGAACCTCATTGCCGACCACGTCACGGATCAACCCGCCCATGCATCCGGTAATGACGCCTGCAATCAGTACGATAATCGGCCCGTATCCTGTTGCCATCGCCACCCCGACCCCGGCAGGTACGGCAACCCCAAGTGCGATTGCATCAAGCCAGAGCAGCCAGCGATAACGGCTTTCCAGAAAAGGTGCTGCCCAATAGACGGCAAAGGCTGCGGAGGCGGCCATCACGATCAGTCCCGGCTGGGCAACCCAGAATACCGGATCGCGACCCAGCACCAGATCACGGACGGTGCCGCCACCCACAGCGGTCAGAGCAGCCATGAAGATGAAGCCGGTAATGTCCAGCTGCGCACGGCTGGCAACCAGTGCGCCGGTCAGTGCAAAGACCAGAACTGAACCATAATCCAGCGCCCATACATAACCACTCAGCGTATTCAGGACGTCTGGGTTCATCGGAGGCTCCTTGGCAGCGATTCTGGTGCCGGGGGCTGTGCCATGTTTTTTGGGCTCTGGAAAGGGACTTACGGTCCGGATCATCTGTGACGATTGGTCCGGGTCGCAATTAGCAGTTGATTTTGTCGTGCCTATTCGATGGGTAGGGCGGGAGGGGCCGATACCTTGGTCGTGCTGCCGGCATTGGCTGCGTCACGACGGGTCCTGTAATGGGTGGCGTAGATCATTCCGCCGACAAAGGTCAGCCCACCGACAAGGTTGCCCAATACAGTCGGGATCTCGTTCCATAGCAGGTAATCGCCCCAGGTGAATTCTGCCCCCAGAAGAATTCCCGACGGAAAAAGGAACATGTTCACGATGGAATGCTCGAATCCCATGTAAAAGAAGACCATGACGGGCATCCACATGGCGATAACCTTGCCCGAAACTGAAGTTGACATCATGGCTCCGGCGACCCCGATGGAAACCATCCAGTTGCACATTACGGCCCGGATGAATAAGGTCAGCATCCCTGCTGCGCCATGCGCGGCATAGCCCAATGTCCGGCCCTCACCGATATGGCCGACCCGGTTCGGAGCTTTGGAAAAGCCGAAGGTGACGATAATTGCCATGAACAGCGCAACGGTTATTGCACCGGTGAAATTACCAGCAAAGACCAGCCCTCAGTTACGCAGGACGCCTTGTGTCGTCACTCCGGGACGCCGGGCAAACAGGGCCAGGGGGACCAGCGTAAACACACCGGTCAGCAGATCGAACCCCAACAGGTAAAGCATGCAGAACCCGACGGGAAACAGGAGGGCACCGATCAGCGGATTTCCTGTATTGACGGTGACGGTAATGGCAAATGCCGCTGCAAGGGCCAGGATTGCCCTGGCCATATAGGCCCGGATCAGTGTATCGCGGGTAGAGGTGAAGACCTTGCTCTCACCGGCATCAATCATCTTTTCCGCAAAATCGGGAGGGGTGATATAGGACATCCGGGCTCTCCTTCAGGCCGCATTGAGGCGGGTTATGATTTCGGTGCCGACCAATACCCGCCCGTTGTCAATACGGGCCGGATAGGTCCGGACCGAACCTTCATCCGGTCCTGTTGCAAAACCGGTGTTCAGGTCGAAGACCCGGTTATGAAGAGGGCAGGTAACACTGTGACCCGTAACGATACCTTCTGATAGTGGTCCACCTTTATGGGGACAGCGATCATCAAGGACGAAGACATGGTCGTCATGGGTGCGGAATACGGCAATACATCCGCCTGTGGTCCGGACCAGGCGCGCACCCTGAACCGGAATATCTTCAAGGGCGGCAATATCTATCCAGTCGCTCATTCGGGGGCCTCCAGTCTCATATCGGCAAGTGGTAAAAATTCGTCCCGAGCATCCGGGCTGGCATGTTCAGCCCATGGGTCCCTGCGATAGACCGACTGGCTGATCTCGAACCGTTCATAAAGCGCACGGCGATTACCGGGATCGTCAAGCAGTTGTTCCTTCACCCAGTTTATCCCGACTTTGGCAATCCACTTATAAGCCCGGTCGAGATACCTCGCCTGCTCGCGGTAAAGCTGAATGAAGGCGGTGATTATCTCGACGGCTTCATCTTCGGTCGAAACCGTGGTGAGAAGTTCGGTTTCCTTGACCTCCATACCTGCGGCACCTGCGACGCTGATCTGAAAGCCGCTGTCGACACAGATCACACCAACATCCTTGCAGGTTGCTTCGGCACAGTTGCGGGGGCAGCCGGAAATTCCCAGCTTGACCTTGTGTGGCGTCCAGGCCCCCCAGAGGAGCTTTTCCAGCCGGACACCAAGCCCGGTGGAATCTTGGGTGCCAAAGCGGCAAAACTGCCTGCCCACACAGGTTTTTACCGTCCGGAGACCTTTTGAATAGGCATGTCCTGAAACCATTCCTGCAGCATTCAGATCGGCCCACATCCGGGGCAGGTCTTCCTTCTTTACGCCAAGCAGGTCGATACGTTGCCCGCCGGTGACCTTGACCATCGGCACTTCATATTTCTCGGCAGCGTCCGCAATGGCCCGCAATTCGGCCGGGGTTGTGACGCCTCCCCACATGCGGGGAACGACGGAATAGGTCCCGTCTTTCTGGATATTGGCGTGGTTGCGTTCGTTCACAAGGCGGGACTGGCGGTCGTCGCGATATTCCAACGGCCAATCTGCCAGCAGATAGAAATTCAGCGCCGGCCGGCATCTGGCACAGCCATCTGGTGTGGTCCAGCCGCATTCCTGCATGATGGCAGGTATGGATTTAAGGCCCTTTGTCCTGATCAGTCTCCGGACATCTTCATGTGTCAGGTCCGTACAGTTACAGAGGCTTTCAGGGGATTCCCCGATATCTCCGCCAAGTGTCAGTGCCATGACCTGCTGCACCAGCCCCGTGCACATTCCGCATGAAGCACTTGCCTTTGTTATCATGCGCACCTTGTCCAGCGTATCGGCCCCTCTGGTCACGGCTTCCACGATTGCACCCTTGCAGACACCGTTACATCCGCAGATTTCCGCATCCGGAGGTAATGCGGCGACAGCCGCCAGCGGATCCGTGTTTCCGCCATTCTGGGATGAGGGGCCGAAGATCAGTGTGTTCCGCATGGCTGAGATATCTTTGCCGTTACGGATGAAATCAAAGAACCAGTTACCATCGGCCGTATCACCATACAGGACTGCGCCAACCAGTTGGTTATCTTCCAGGACCAGCCGCTTGTAGATACCCCTGCCGGGATCTCGAAAGACAATGTCTTCGCGGCCGGGTCCATCGGCAAAATCTCCGGCACTGAACAGGTCGCAACCGGTAACCTTCAGTTTGGTTGCAGTCTGAACCGGCTGGAAGGTGGCATCCCCGCCCATCAGTGTTGTCGCCAGTACCCTGGCCTGATCGTAGAGCGGTGCTACCAGTCCGAAGAGCTGCTGATCATGTTCGACACATTCACCAAGTGCAAAGACCGATGGGTCTGAAGTTTGCAACTGGTCATTCACGACAACTCCGCGTTCAACCTCCAGTCCAGCATCATTGGCAAGTCGGGTCTCGGGGCGGATACCGACAGCCATCACGACCAGATCGGCACCATAGACGGTTCCATCCTCCAGCAAGACGGCTTCGGCCCGTTCCTGACCCAGAATGGCCTTGGTTGCCCCCTTGCAATGGACAGTAATTCCGCGCCGTTCCAGGGTCTGTTGTAGCAGGTATCCGGAGGAAGGGTCCAGCTGACGTTCCATCAGATGTCCCATCAGGTGAATGACGGTGACTTTCATTCCGCGCATCTGGAGGCCGGCGGCAGCTTCAAGACCCAGAAGACCGCCGCCGATTACCACAGCCTCGGCATCGGGTCTGACGGCTGCGATCATGGTGTTGGTGTCGTCAATGTCGCGATAGGCAATGACTCCGGGCAGGTTACGCCCTGCGATGGGGATCATGAATGGGGCAGAGCCTGTTGCGATAACCAGCTTGTCATAGGCCAGTTTGCCATTCTGACCGGTCACGATCTTGCGGTTTCGGTCGATGTCCGTGACATGTTCCCCGAAACGTGTGGCAATGCCACGCGCCATGTACCAATCATTATTATGGGTGATGATATCCTGATAGGTCTTTTCACCGGACAATACCGGTGACAACATGATGCGGTTGTAGTTCCCGCGTGGTTCGGCATTGAAAAGCGTAATGTCATAGGCGGCACCGGAATCTGTCAGATGTTCCAGCATCCGACCCGACGCCATGCCGGCGCCAATGACGACAAGGCGTTCTCTGGTGGTGATCGTCATGCTGCCTCCTTCTGTTAGCTGGTCCGCATTCATTGGGGCGGGGCAGCAACAAGCTATTGGTGAATAAGTCTGTATATCTGCCGATGAGGCCGCGATATCGTCGCGGGATGGATCATGGCTGCTCTGCTGATCCTGGCACGGCCATGTGCGGTAGGATGCCCGATCATCCGGGCGGCAGGATCATGGAACCTCGTTGTCCCTGAAATACAGGTTGCGCATGAATTGTAGTCCTGTCACGGGTTTGGCGGGTTTTGTTTTCTGCAATGCAGCAAGATGCCTAAAAGATAATCATGCAAGCGCAGAAAGATTAAAAAATATGCCTGGTAAAAACCAGTGTGGCTTGCTGATCAGTAAGCGTTGCATCTGATCCCCTAAAATCTACATTCATCTTCTGAGTATTGGCGCTAGGATACCGCCCAAGCGACAAGCGAGGGCCTATGACAGTTTCTGCCGACGCGGGACGGGGGGACCACGGCCCCTATCAACATTATGACTTTACCATTCACGTGGCCCCTAACGGCCGAAGAATCTGGCCACCGAAGTTCAAGCAACACGTTGCAGCCAAGATTGCGTCCGGGGATTTGACGGTTCAGAATGTCGTCGATGAATGCCACGTGTCCAAGTCGCACATACGTCAGTGGCGAAACGAAGCAAAGAGCCGGAGCAGGGCCGTTCTCGGTAGGGGGCGCCCGGTTTTTACAGAAATCGTGGCGGACGAAACGGTAGACTCACGGCCGGATCAACGAGAAATAAACATACGAGGCTCAATCGTTGAGATCCAACTCCCGCTGGACTATCCGATCGAGCAGCTTCTTCAGCTCGTCGAGAGGCTGGAAGGTCTCGCATGAGATCTGGCTTGAGACTTAAGAGGGGCTGGCTGTGATCTCGCCGGCGGGCAATTTTCGAATCTACTTTGCGACTGACCCGGTCGACTTCCGCAAAGGTATGGACGGGCTGGCGGCGATAGTGCAGTCGGAATTCGATCTCGATCCCTTCTCTGGCGCAATTTTTATCTTTCGGGCCAAACGTGCGGACCGACTGAAGATCATTGTCTGGGATGGCACAGGGCTAGTGCTGGTCTACAAGCGCATCGAAGGCTCCGGGTTTGTCTGGCCACAGGTGCGAAGCGGCACCATCTCGCTTTCGCGCCCTCAGTTCGAGGCGCTTTTTGAAGGCTTAGATTGGACGAAGATACGCGGACGGATGCAGCGAAGGCCAGTTCTGGCGTAAGGTCGCGGGTACCATGGAATACGGAACTCGCCTGA
>JBKEAB010000083.1:0-16688 GCA_047971845.1 Paracoccus sp. (in: a-proteobacteria)
GGTCAAGGCCGGTGAGGAGCCCGATGACTGGGCGGACAAGCCCGCAAAGCGCAGCCAGAAGGATGTGGATGCCCGCTGGACGAAGAAGCACGGGCGCAGCCATTACGGCTACAAGAACCATGTGAACGTGGACCGCCGGCACAAGCTGGTGCGCCGCTATCATGTCAGCGATGCGGCGCTGCATGACAGCCAGGCGGTCGATCACCTGCTGATGCAGGGCAATACGGGTGCCGGTGTCTGGGCCGATCCTGCATACAGGTCCGAGGAGATGGAGGCCAAGCTGCGCGCCCGCGGCCTGAAAAGCCACATCCACCGCAAGGGCCGGCGCGGCAAGCCGCTGACCGAACAGGGCAAGGCCAGCAACCAGACGAAGTCCTCGGTGCGCGCCGAAGCCAGGTAGCAGGGGGCAAAGCCTGCAGAGCTCCGGCGGAACGGCCCCGGAGACCAATCCAAAGCGCCCTACATGCGAGTTTCAGACCACCGAACCGGCCCTGACAAACCAAAAACCGTGAAAAATCCAGGTGCCCTGTAGTAATTGGCCCATCTCCTGCCTGTCAGGTCGCCGGTGCAGATGCCGAAAAGACCCTGTTGGTTGCGACAGACGTGATCGGTGCAATTTCCTCAACCTTTCCGCCACCGCACAGGAAACGCCGGTGAGCCTTTTCGATCAGGGCGGGACGATGAGCGATAATGATCCGGGTAATGGGCAGTGACGCAATCAGTTCAGCAATGACCCCTTCGGTAGCCTCATCAAGGTTGGCGGTTCCTTCATCCAGTAACAGCAGCCGTGGTTGCCGGTACAATGCGCGCGCCAGCAGAACCCTCTGCCGTTGCCCCCCCGACAGGGCCGATCCCATATCTCCGACCAAAGACAGATATTGCATTGGCATCCGCATGATATCCTCATGGATCTGTGCGGCAACGGCGGCAGCCGCAACCTGTTCCATGTTCATATCCGGATCAAAGAAAGCGATGTTTTCCGCAATGCTTCCCGATAATAGCTGGTCATCCTGTGCCACAACCCCGATCTGGGAACGCCATGCCCGCCACAGCTCCGGCGTCGCGGGCTGACCATCCAGCAGGATTTGCCCTGATTCGGGCGAATTCAGGCCGATCAGCAGCTTGGAAAGTGTCGTTTTTCCACCTCCGGAAGCCCCAGTGATTGCGATAAAATCACCAGGCTTGATGCTCATGGAGACATTGTCGATTACCATCGGACTGGTAGAGCCATACCGGAAGAAGACATTGCGGACATCAATACGACCTTCGACATCAATCATGCGCGGCGGCCGATCACTGGTCACGGCGATATCCGGCTCTGCCGTAATGATATCGGCCAAGCGTTCCAGATGCAGGTTCAGCAGGCGGAACTGCATTACCTCATTCACCAGTGACAATGCCCGGTCGCTAAAGGTCTGACGGAACGACAGGAAGGCCATCAGCATCCCAACCGAGAAACCTTCGGCATTCAGGATCATCCGGGCCCCCAGATAGATAACCAGAACCGTCTGCACACCAATGATGGTATTTTGCAGAAATGACAGTGTAATTTCGAATTTCCCCACTCGGACTGTACTGTTGATGACCGAAGCGTAGCGATTACGCCATTTGCTTTCACGTTCGGTTTCACCGCCCATCAGCTTGATTGTCGGCATGGCACGGATTGTTTCAATCAGATGCGACTGCTCAGTTGCAGTTGCCACGATCTTTTCCTGCGTCGCCGTACGCGTGAACGGGAAAAATGCAAAGCCCAGCCCCAGAACCAGCAACAATGCCACAACAACAACCGTCGCCAGAAGCGGTGAATAGAAAAACAGGATAAAGGCCGCAATCACGGCCATCAGCCCATCCACAATGGCTGAAATCATCCCGCGGGTCAGCGCATCCTGGATGGCTGTCGTCGATTCAATCCGGGATATGATATCCCCGACATGCCGCTTTTCAAAATACGGAACCGGCAAACGCAACAGGTGACGTACGATATTGCCCACCACCTGGAATGTCATCATCGAACCCAGAAGCCGCAGAACCCAGGAACGGAGCGCCTCCAGTGCGGCATGAAGAACAGCAAGCGCACCAAACCCAAGCGCAAGCACCGTCAGCAGGCTGCGATCCGACCTGCCGATTGCCTCGTCAACAACCAGCTGGATATGAAACGGAACCGCAAAGGTAACAATCTGGAAAACCAGAGACAGCAGCAGCACCTGAAAGATTGCCGTCCCCATGATGCCATGGCTTCTGGACCAGAGATTGGTCAGCTTGACCGGAAGCCGTGCTCTGGTCTTCCTGAAGTTTTCGGCCGGAGTAACCTCCAGCACCACACCAGTAAAGTGATTGGCCAGTTCCTGCAACGAAATCGACCGCTTGCCACGGGCCGGATCATGGACGACAGCCCGCCGCTTGTTGATTGATTTCAGAACCACAAAATGGTTCATGTCCCAGTGCAGGATAGCCGGCAGCCTGACATCTTTCAGCGCCAGCATCCCGACCCGCAATGCACGGGTGGACATCGACATCTGTTCTGCCAGCTGAATCAGATTACGCAATGTCGCCCCGGTCAACGGCACGGAAAAACGCTGCCGCATCCCGTTCAGATCAACATCATGTCCATGATACCGACCAATCATCGCAATACAGGCCAGACCGCATTCCGCCGCTTCAGCTGCCCGGATATCAGGCAGGCGACGCCGTCCCATGAAGTTCAGCTCGGCAATACTCATCCCAGACGCCCCACCGCATAGATCGGATCCAGAAGCCATTCCAACAGCGTCCTGCGATCAATGATGATGCTTGCCGACAGCAGCATTCCCGGTTGCACGGGCATACTCTGGCCATATGCTTCAACCGAATCATTTTCGAGCGTGACCTTCACCCGAAACACCGGTTCATTGATATTCAGCCCGGTGATGGCAATTTCCTCCGGGGCAAGAACTGTCCGTGAAATGCTGCGGATATGTCCCTTGGCAGCCCCGAATTTCTGGTACGGAAAAGCCTGATACATCAGCTGGATTTCCTGCCCTATGGTGATGAAGCCCGCCGAACGCGAAGGTACGTAAAGCTCTGCCTCAAGCGATGATCCCTCGGGCGTCAGGATGGCAATGACGGATTGTGGGGCAACCATCTGCCCACGCGAAACCGGAATTGCGACAACCCGACCCGCAACGGTTGCCGCAACATGATAAGTGTTCTGGATTTCAAGTTCGGTGCCTTGCTGAGCCAGCTGTGCCTCACTGGCACGGGCCTGTGCATCTGCAACCCGGATCGATATCGGCAATTGCTTCAGTTGAGAATCAATATCATCAATCTGACGTTCTTGTGTCAGGGCATTGCTGCGGACATCGTTCAGTTCCTGCTGAACCCCCAATACCGTCAGTTCCGTTTCCTCAACACTCTTGGCACTTGCAAAGCCACGGGCGGCAACCTTGCGGACACGTTCAGCATTGGCCTCGACCAGTTCCAGTCGTTTCACCGTCGATTCGATCCGGCTGCGGCTGATTTCAAGTTCGCGCTTCATGGCCTCACGCTGCGCTTTCAGGCTGACTTCATCGGCAATCAGTTTCTGCCGTTCTGCCTCGGCCTGCATGCGAACCGCTTCAGCCTGGGCACGGAACTGCTTTTCGATTGCCTCACCGGCATCCCCTTCTTCCAGATCCGATGAAAGTCGTAGCCGCGCCAGCGATTCGCCAGCTTTGACCTCATTGCCTTCTAATACCGACAGTGATTCGATAATACCGCCCTGCCGCGCTGTTACCCGGATCATCCCGGCTTCCGGTACAACCCAGCCAACAACTGTCTCCATACGGGCATAGGTCGCATTTGCCGCAAACAGCACGGCACCAATAACGATAACGGCCGCCAGTATGATCAGGATCCGCATCCGCATGGACAATGGCAACAACACCTCTCCGTCAAGGGAACGGGCCTGATAGGCAACAGCTTGTTGCCGGAACAGAGAGGCTGATTTTCCTGTTTCAGATGCCGGTGCTTGATTATCCGGTTCAGGCGGATTGTCATTCATCATCGAAATTGTCTCATAAAACTACCTTAACTATGCTCTTTAAAAACAACAGGAAAAGAGCAGGAGCCACCATCGTGCCGAATATCTCGACATCTGGTCCATCATAAGTAAATTAAAATTACCCCAATAGATTGAACTAATATTCTGGATACAAACAAAAGTCGTAATATCACCTTTATTTGATTAGGATTTATTTCTGCAGAAAATCAACCAGAATAGATCAAATGTCCACATTTTTACAGCACGTACATAACATGAACGAAATAGTCTTTTATTTATTTATTTATTTTAAATAAATCAGATAAGTAACTCTGGATGCCGGAACACAACCTGAAGGGCAGGTTGTTTCGATGTGCTGTGACCACCCGAAGCATCGCTGCTCCGACATCCGAGTGGTAACGGGTCAAGTTGACCCGCTACCTTTTCAAATCCTTGGCAGATTAGCGCCAGAATGGAAAGAAACCGCCCAGGAAGCCGCCGATAACTGCCGGCACACCGCCCCAGCCACCGTTGCCCCAACCCCAGTTACCCCAAGGCTTGTAGGACGTAGCGCCCGAGATCTGGTCGACTTCAGCTTCGTTCAGTTCTTTAAAGTCATGAGACATAGGTCTCTCCTTAGTAAAATACCGCATAAGCGGCGTTACAATAAAGCAAGATGGCAGGGATTAATCGGATTTGTCTTTCACGAAAACACGAGTGCAGACAAAAACAAAAAAACCTTTTGATATTCAGCCTGCAGGCACTGACAACATGGTTTCCATGTTATTCAACTCCTTCATACTGCCAAACATCTGCCACCCCTCATCATGCCGCAAAAATCGCGACCTCCTTATTCAAAACGTGACATACAGGAATGTTGAGATGGTCAGTCGGAGTAATTGATTGAACAAATGTTCTAATCTGCGTCTAAACGCGAAAGAATTGCGCGACAATTCACCGATCTGTTACCTTTATGCGCAAAAAATCGCCTATGATAATTATCACGGTTTCCTGATCAGCCATGTCGCGGCATCATTTTACTACGTTATTTCAGTTTACCTTTATTACAGGAGTCGCCCGTGAACCACATGACGATCGGTGTGATGAACAATGGTGATGAGCGCACGCGCATTATTATTGCCAATACAAACCCTGCATTTCACAATGATTTACGCGAAATTGTTCGACAATTACACCCAGAAGCAGATGTTATTGTCATGGCTGCGTCCGATGATGATAATCCAGTCCCCAGCGTTTCCATGGGCACATCCATGCTGAAGAAACTGTCAGCCCGTCAGAGGGAGGTCGTAACCCTGCTTGTCAAAGGGCAGACCAACAAGGAGATCGCCAGAAGCCTGAAGATCTCACCTTCAACTGTTCGGGTTCATGTCTCGGCAGTGCTGCGTACATTAGGTGTATCAACCCGAACCGCAGCAGCCGCAATGCTGGCCAGTACTGTCGAAAAAGCCGACAGCCCCTAACGGAAAGTCTGCGAAACAACCAAGAGACAGCCCGGCTGTAACAATATCCGGGCCGTTTCATCACCGGATCATTTTGCGTTCAATCATGCCCATAGCCTGCAGCCTTGAAGAGGTTCCGGCATTCATCAGAGTCGCGGATTTGATTGGCGGCTTACCATAGTGGGCTGATTGTCCTCGCACCACCGCATCGCAGTGCGCTGATGCGGTGCCCCCAGTGATATCTCGTACGCTTACCAAACAGGGGCACCGGTTCTGCATGCTGAAGCAGGTCCGACTGAAAGTCTCGGAGGGTTATATCAAGACATAGAGCCTCAAGACCCGGATGTCTGCAGGATACCAGAAGTTTTTTTGGGGGGTTATCAGGCCGATTTCTTCAACGAAACCCCTGTCACATCTGCTTTGTCCAGAAGGCCGGCGGCAAAATCCCGGCTGGCACGGACCCAACCCGCCTTCTCTTCCGCGATCCGCAGTTGCGGCAATACGGAATCAAAAGGCAGCACCTCGCCAATTGCGCGGGCATCCAGCCGGATGATATGGAAACCATAACGGGATTCGACCGGCACCGTGCTGATTGTACCCTCTTCCATGAAGGCCAGTGCCGCTTCAAATTCCGGAACAGTATCCCCTGATGCAAGCTGACCGAGCAACCCGCCATTCTGTCGGGATGAGCATGCACTGTGCTCTGTTGCCAGACGCCCAAAGGCATCCGGATCATGAGACAGCGCCTCACACAGGGATTGTGCCAGATCACGCCCCTCATGCCGGGCATGCCTGTCATCCGGAGCCGCCGGAATCAGGATATGGGCGGCCTCGTATAACGAGGGGCCACGAAACCGGTCCGGACTGGCATCATAAATAGCACGCAGCACCGATTCATCCTGCGCTTCCGGAATGATCGCGTCATCCAGCAATTGTCGGATTTGCGATTCCTCATCGGTTTCCCAGCGTCCTTCTTCAATCTCGGCCGGCGCGGGGGCAATACCCCGCGCCACGGCTTCCTGCAACAGAACCTCCCGCATTGCCAGGGCACGCGCAGCCGCCTGCCACGCAAGCCCCGGTTTGCCTTTCGGTGCCGGGTGGTTCTGCGCCTCGGCAGCAATACGTTCTGCCGAAATCGTCGTTCCGTTCACCGTGATCGGCGGCAAAAGCGGTTTTGGCTCCATCATGATTGCTCCGCTTCGGAGCGCGGCATCGGATTCAGACCTGATCTGGCCGGTTTGGCACCACGACGGGACCGAACGATCTGATAACCGGGCCGCCACAGGTACCGCACCGGGGCCGAAACCATATGTACAAGCCGGGTAAAGGGGAACAGCAGGAAAATCGTCAGACCCAGCAGGATATGCAGCTTGAACAGCCAGTGCACACCCACGAGGTTCGCAGCCGGATCAGGCCCCAGATAGACGATCCCCTGTGCCCAGTGCATCAGCTTCAACATCTCTTCCCCATCCAGATGCTGCATCGAAACAAAGATGGTCATCAGACCCAGCGTCAACTGCGCCATCAGCAGGATCAGGATACCGGTATCAGCAACCGTCGAGTTGGCCCGGATACGCGGATCAACCAGACGCCGATGCAACAGGATAAGCCCGCCAATCATGGCCATCACACCCGCAATACCACCGACCGTCATGGCCAGAATTTGCTTTGCGCTGTGGCTGATACCAAGCATCTCGAATATGAAAACCGGCGTAAGCAGCCCGGCAAAGTGACCACCAAGAATGGTCAGCACACCGACATGGAACAGAACAGATCCAATTACGAATTGCCGCTTGCGCAACATCTGGCTGGAGGATGATTTCCATGTGAACGGGTCGCGTTCGTAACGAACAATCGAACCCAGGATCATCACGGTGATGGCGATATAGGGATATACCCCGAATAGGAAGTGGTTCATGTCGTCCTCCTGTTCAGCTGGTGATCCGTGCTGCCGGTCTGGCCGGTGCAGCAGGATCCATGCGGGCAAGCAGATCACGGCTGACCGGGCAGCCGGCATTGGGGTCTGGACCAAAAGTGACCTGAGCCTCTTCCCAGACGGCATCAAGTGCCTCAAGGTCCTCAGGATCGTGGTCCTCTTCTGCCAGCAACGCTTGCGCTTCTTCTGTGGCGGGATCGGCTGCTGCGATGCTGACAAGCGCATCCAGTACAGCCATATAAGATGTCTCGCGTCGTGCCAGACGTTCCTGAAGTGCGATCAGGATATGCCCTGCATCGGCCAGAACCTCCTGTGCTTCGGCCAAGGGCCGCGTTGACAGGTATTCCAGCAGTACCGGCAGGTGATCGGGCAGCTCACTGCCATCCAGATCATAGCCCCCTGCCCGGTACATTTCCAGCAGGTCAACCATGGCGCCACCGCGATCGCGGCTTTCACCATGGATATGTTCAAAGAGGTTCAGCGACAATGTACGCGAGCGATCGAAAAGCAGGACATAACGCTCTTGCAGATCAAAGATATCGCCCGAGGCCAGCTCATCGGCCAGCCGGCCGATATCCAGCTGACGTTGCGGACTGATCAGCCCCTCGACACGCAGAACTTCCATGATATCGGGCATGGCAGACTGCAATTCCGTCGAAGGATAACTAAGCAGAAGTGAAAAAGCCTTGAAGGTTTTCATGCAATGAACTCCTGCGGACTGCGGAACTTCTTGCCTTTGAACATTGTCGATCCCGAAGATCCGGTCGAGCAGCCATTGCCATCGGTGAAACCACAGCCTCCGCGCAGGTCATAGGCATCCTCGACCAGTTCGCGGTGCGTTGTCGGGATAACGAAACGGTCTTCGTAATTGGCAATGGCCAGCAGATGATACATTTCATCAATCTGATGGGGCGTCATGCCGACACGGTTGGCGACCCCGATATTGACGACACCATCAACCGACTTGGACCGCATATAGGACCGCATGGCCAGCATCCGTTCCAAGGCAGAGGCAACCGGAGCCTCATCCCCGGCGGTCAGCATATTGGCCAGATACCGCAATGGAATACGCAGGCTGCGAACATCCGGCATGTCATCCTGGGCCGAAATCTGCCCTGCCTCAGCCGCATTCTGGATCGGCGACAGTGGCGGCACATACCAGACCATTGGCAGGGTGCGATATTCGGGATGCAGTGGGAAGGCAATCTTCCATTCCATCGCCATTTTCCAGATTGGTGAGTTCTGCGCACCCTTGATCCAGTCTTCGGGAACGCCTTCGGCGCGTGCTGCCGCAATCACCTCAGGATCATTTGGATCAAGGAAAATGCCAAGCTGTGCATCATACAGGTCCATTTCGCTTTCGGTTGCAGCAACCTCGGCAATACGGTCAGCATCATAGAGCATCACGCCCAGATACCGGATACGACCCACACAGGTTTCCGAACATACCGTCGGCATCCCGGATTCCAGACGCGGATAACACAGGGTACATTTTTCCGATTTTCCGGTGGACCAGTTGTAATAGATCTTCTTGTAGGGGCAGCCAGATACGCACATCCGCCAGCCACGGCATTTTTCCTGATCAATGAGGACAACCCCGTCATCCTCACGCTTGTAGATCGCACCGGCCGGGCAGGATGCGACACAGGCCGGATTAAGGCAATGTTCGCACAACCGCGGCAGGTACATCATGAAGGTGTTTTCATACTGGCCGTAGATTTCCTTCTCGATCCCTTCGAAGTTATAATCCTTGCTGCGCTTGGCAAATTCACCGCCAAGGATTTCTTCCCAGTTCGGCCCCCATTCGATCTTCTCCATCCGCTCACCGGAAACCAGCGAACGTGGCCGTGCAGTCGGAAAGGCCTGCATCTCAGGGGCCGATTTCAGGTGATCGTAATCAAAGGTGAACGGTTCATAGAAATCGTCGATTTCAGGCAGGTCCGGGTTGGCAAAGATATTTGCCAGAATCCTCCACTTCCCACCCTGCTTTGGCCGTAATGTCCCCGATTTCGTACGGGTCCAGCCACCATTCCAGCGTTTCTGGTTTTCCCAGTCCTTCGGATAGCCGATGCCGGGTTTGGTTTCGACGTTGTTGAACCAAGCGTATTCAACGCCTTCCCGACTGGTCCAGACGTTTTTACAGGTCACTGAGCAGGTGTGGCACCCGATACATTTATCGAGGTTCAGCACCATGCCGATTTGTGCACGTACTTTCATTCCGCTGCCTCCACATTCTGGGTTGCGGTTTCCCCTTCCAGGGGCTGGTCGAGCCAGTCAACTTCATTCAGTTTGCGAACAATAACGAATTCATCACGGTTCGATCCGACAGTTCCATAATAGTTGAAACCATAAGCCAACTGGGCATAGCCGCCGATCATATGCGTCGGCTTCAGGACAGTCCGGGTAACCGAATTATGGATACCACCACGTTTCCCCGTCAGCTTGCTGCCAGGCGTATTCACGATCTTTTCCTGAGCATGATACATGAACATGGTTCCTTCCTTCATCCGCTGGCTGACAACCACGCGGGCAGAGATGGCACCGTTGGAATTAAAAACCTCAACCCAGTCATTATCGACCAGACCAGCCGTCACGGCATCCACTTCAGACATCCAGACCACCGGGCCACCGCGATTGAGCGTCAGCATCAGAAGGTTGTCGGAATACGTCGAGTGGATACCCCATTTCTGGTGCGGCGTGATGAAGTTCAGCACTACATGCTTTTCATTCGGTCCCAATGCCTTGGCAACCGTGTGACCGACAGTTTTCAGATCAACCGGCGGACGCCATGTCACGAAGCCTTCGCCGAAGGCACGCATCCATTCATGATCCTGATAAAGCTGCTGTCGCCCGGTTACCGTCCGCCACGGGATCAGCTCATGAACGTTGGTCCAGCCGGCATTATAGCAGACCTCTTCACTTTCAATGCCCGACCATGTGGGGGAGGAAATGATCTTGCGCGGCTGCGCAGCGATATCACGGAAACGGATCTTTTCGTCTTCCTTGACCTCGGCAAGATGCTTGTGGTTCAGCCCGGTGGCCTTGCCAAGCGCATCCCATGCTTTCACTGCAACCTCACCATTGGTTTCCGGGGCCAGCATCAGGATCATCTCGGCCGCATCAATGGCAGTATCAAGCCGCGCAAGGCCCTTGGTCGGGCCCTCTTCGGTCACCGTGCCATTCAGTGCCTTGAGGTGATGTACCTCATCCTTGGTATCCCAGTTGATACCCTTACCGCCGTTACCCAGCTTGTCCATCAGCGGGCCCATTGAGGTAAAGCGCTTGTAGAGGTTGGGATAATCACGCTCAATCTCGATATAGGCCGGGGCTGTTTCACCCGGAATCAGGTCGCATTCACCTTTTTTCCAGTCCCGCACGGCGGCCTGTGCAATCTCACCGGGACTGTCATGTTGCAGCGGAAGCTGTACGACATCAGTTTCAACCCCGAGAACCTCCGGCGCAATTTCCGAGAACTTCTTCGCGATGGATTTGAAGATTTCCCAGTCTGATTTCGATTCGTATGCCGGGTCAACGGCTGCCTGAAGCGGATGGATGAACGGATGCATGTCCGAAGTGTTCATATCATCCTTTTCGTACCAGCTGGCTGTCGGCAACACGATATCGGCATAGACCGCAGTGGTAGACATGCGGAAATCAATGGTCACCAGCAGATCCAGCTTTCCTTCCGGTGCATCGTTATGCCAGACCGCCTCAACCGGTTTGCGCCGGCCCTCCTCGCCCAAGTCCTTGCCCTGAACACCGTGATCGGTGCCCAGAAGGTGCCTGAGGAAGTATTCATGCCCCTTGCCGGACGACCCCAGCAGGTTCGAACGCCACACATACAAGTTACGCGGCCAGTTTTCCGGCGCATCCGGATCCTCACAGGACATCTGCAATTCACCTGATTTCAGCCGTTCAGCAACATAATCCCTGACCGGGATACCGGCTGCTCTGGCGGCACGTCCGACCTCAAGCGGGTTGGTGCGCAGCTGCGGTGCGGACGGCAGCCAGCCCATACGCTCTGCCCGGATATTGTAGTCGATCATGCTCAGGTCGTTCCAGTCACCCTGGGGTGCCGTGGGCGACAGAAGCTCGGCAGAGGTCACCGTTTCATAGCGCCACTGATCGGTATGGGCATACCAAGCCGAAGTCCCGTTCATATGCCGTGGCGGACGAGACCAGTCGAGCGCAAATGCCAAGGCCGTCCAGCCAGTTTGCGGACGCAATTTTTCCTGACCGACATAATGTGCCCAGCCACCACCCGACTGACCGATACAACCACACATCACCAGCATGTTGATAGCCGCGCGATAGTTCATATCCATGTGGTACCAGTGGTTCATTGCGGCGCCGATAATAACCATGGAACGCCCATTGGTCTTTTCGGCATTATCCGCAAATTCCCGGGCTACCTGTATGATCTTGTCGCGACGTACGCCGGTGATCTTCTCTGCCCATGCCGGGGTAAATGGCACATCATCGTTATAGTCACGGGCAACATTTTCACCGCCAAGACCACGATCAAGGCTGTAATTGGCGCAGAACAGGTCAAAGACCGTCGTGACCAATGCTTCGCTGCCATCGGCCAGTTTCATGCGCTTGACCGGCACATTGCGGGTCAGGACCTCACCACGGTCATCCTTGGCAAAACCGTTCGAGGCCATGCCGCCAAAATACGGGAAGTCAACACCCACGACATCATCACGGTCTTCGTCGAGGATCAGGCTCATTTTCAGGTGGACATCACCACCATTGGCCTTCTGTTCGAGGTTCCACTTACCCTCTTCCCCCCAACGGAAGCCAATCGACCCATTGGGTACGACGATCTGTCCGTTTTCATCAATCCCGACTGTTTTCCATTCCGGATTGTTGGCCTCACCCAGACCGCCATCGAAGTCGCTGGCCCGCATCTGCCGGCCCGGAACTAGACGACCTTCCTGCTCATCCAGCCGGACCAGCATTGGCATATCCGAGTAACGGCGACAGTAATCCTCGAAATACTCGGCCTGCCGGTCCAAGTGGAATTCGCGCAGGATGACATGGCCAAACGCCATGCCCAGAGCCGCATCCGTTCCCTGTTTGGCATTCAGCCAGATATCGGAAAATTTCGCAGCCTCGGAATAATCCGGGCAGATAACGGCCGATTTGGTACCCCTGTAACGAGCCTCGGTATAGAAGTGGGCATCCGGCGTCCGTGTCTGGGGAACATTCGATCCCCAAAGGATCAGATAGCCGGCATTGTACCAATCCGCCGATTCAGGCACGTCGGTCTGTTCACCCCAAGTCTGCGGACTGGATGGAGGAAGGTCGCAATACCAATCATAGAAAGACATGCAAGTGCCACCCAGAAGCGACAAATAACGCGTCCCGGCCGCATAGGACACCATCGACATTGCCGGAATTGGTGAAAATCCGAAGATCCGGTCAGGGCCGTATTTCTTTGTCGTATACGCATTGGCTGCGGCCGAGATTTCAGTCACCTCATCCCAGCTTGCACGTACGAACCCGCCCTTGCCGCGGGTCCGGGTATAACTGGCACGAGCCTCCGGATCGTCCTGGATCGACTGCCATGCCGCAACCGGCGGCATGGTCTTGCGCTTTTCCCGCCATAACCGGGCCAGTTGCCCGCGGATCAGCGGGTTCTTCACCCGGTTCGCACTGTACAGATACCAGCTGTAGCTTGCCCCGCGCGCACAACCACGCGGTTCATGGTTTGGCAGGTCCGGCCGCGTCCGCGGGTAGTCCGTCTGCTGGGTTTCCCATGTCACAATCCCGGATTTGACATAAATTTTCCATGAACAGGATCCCGTGCAGTTCACCCCATGGGTTGAACGCACAATCTTGTCGTGGCGCCACCGTGACCGGTAGGTATCTTCCCAGTCACGGTTCTCGACAGTCGTCTGACCATGCCCATCGGAAAAGGTATCTTTGCGAAGCTTCTTTATGAAACTCAGGCGATCCAGAATCTGGCTCATTGCACTCTCCTTCAGAGCTCAATTTGCTGGTACGGCCACGGTGCCGTGACCACGTTCAATGTCATGCAGCAACCCGCCACGTCGCGTATAAACGACCCAAGTCACCACCATACACAGGATATAAAAGGCCAGGAAGCCCCACAGGGCACCCACGGGACTGCCCATCATGGCAACGGAAGAGCCATAGGCTTTCGGGATGAAGAACCCGCCATAAGCTCCGATTGCCGATGTAAAAGCGATAATTGCCGCTGATTCACGTTCGGCCTGCCGGCGCAGATCATCGGCACTGCCGCCCGGAGACAGACGTGCGACTTCCTTGCGCATGATCACGGGAATCATCTGGAAGGTCGAAGAATTCCCAACGCCGGTAAAGAAGAACAGCGCCATGAACCCGGCAAAGAACAGTGAGAAAGCCCCCCCGTTCAGCCCCTGAATGACCACCAGAACCGACAGAATCATGCCTCCGAAGACCCAGAAGGTCACGCGCCCGCCGCCGACACGGTCAGCCAGCCAACCACTGCCGGCCCGTGACAACGCACCAACCAGTGGCCCAAGGAAGGCAAACTGCAATACATTCACTTCGGGGAAGGCAATGCCGGCCAGCAGCGGGAAACCTGCCGAATAGCCAATGAAGCTACCAAAGGTGCCGACATAAAGCAGACACATGATCCAGTTATGCGCCCGCGAGAAGATCACGGCCTGCTCACGGAAGCTCGACTTGGCATCGGCCAGATCATTCATCCCCAACCATGCAGCCGCAGTCGCGAGGATAATGAACGGTACCCAGACATAACCGGCATTCTGCATCCAGATCTGACCACCATCCGACAGTTCCTGCGGTGCCCCCCCAAGGGTCCCGAATACACCGGCCGTAACGACCAGAGGCACGATGAACTGCATCAGCGACACGCCCAGATTACCCAGCCCGGCATTCAGTGCCAAGGCATTGCCCTTTTCCGCACGCGGGAAGAAGAAACTGATATTGGCCATTGATGACGCAAAATTGCCGCCGCCCAGACCACATAACAATGCCAGCACGACAAAGATCAGATAGGGCGTATCGGGATTTTGCATGGCATGACCGATCCCAAAGGCCGGGAGCAGAAGCGAGGCCGTTGAAATCGTCGTCCACAGCCTGCCACCGAAGATCGGCACCATGAAACTGTAGAAAATACGCAATGTTGCCCCCGATAGTGCCGGCAGGGCTGCAAGCCAGAACAGCTGATCTTCAGCAAAGTTGAAACCAACGGCAGGCAGGCGCGCGACCACAACCGACCAGACCATCCACACGGCAAAGGCCAGAACCAGTGCCGGAATTGAGATCCACAGATTGCGCCTTGCAATCCTGCGTCCCTTTTCAGCCCAGAAAACCGGGTCTTCGGGACGCCAGTCGTCAAGGCTCTGCGGCATGCGCGTCCGTTCGGGATCGTGAATTTCAGCCAGTTCCGGAAAGCTCGGCAGATCATCCAGGGCAACCCCCTGAGCACGCCGTTCCATGAACCGGATCGACATGTGCATCCAGATCATGGACGTGCAGGCGATCAGGAACAGCAACACGAAAGCCGAAGTCCAGATTCCGGTCAGGTCGAGCAGCGCACCAAATATGATTGGCAGGATAAAGCCGCCAAGACCACCAATCATCCCGACCAGACCACCCACCGCACCGACATGGTTCGGATAGTAGACCGGAATATGCTTGTAGACGGCCGCCTTGCCGAGGCTCATGAAGAAACCTAAGGCAAACAGCAATGTCACGAATGGCCAGAAATCGATCTCGGTCGAAAAGGCAATAGGACCATCCTTGCCGCGGATGACATAATCCGTCGGCGGATAGGACAGCATGAACAGGAGTATCGCCGAAAAGCCAAAGGTCCAGTACATCACCGTCCGGGCACCGACCCGATCCGACAACGCACCACCATAAGCCCTGAAGACACTGGCAGAAAGGCTGAAGAGCGCTGCAGCCATACCAGCCATGCGGACATCGACCTGATAGACCTCTTCCAGATAGTGTGGCAACCAGAGAGCCAGAGCGACAAAGCCACCGAACACATAGAAATAGTAAAGTGAAAAGCGCCAGACCTGCAGGTTGCGCAGGGGCGCAAATTGTTCAGCCAGACTTGGCGGCCTGATTCCGGCAGCACGGCGCTCTGCAAGACCGGGCTCATTTCTGGCCAGCAGAAAGAAGGCCACCCCCATAAGAACAATGACGGCCGCCCATACTTCGGCCACACCACGCCAGCCAATGGCAACGAGAACAAAGGGCGCAAGGAACTTGGTGACCGCAGCACCGACATTGCCCATGCCAAAGACGCCCAATGCGGCCCCTTTCTTTTCGTCAGGAAACCACTGTGCAACATAGGCAACACCGATAATAAACGAGCCACCGGCCAAGCCGACACCAAGCGCGGCCAGCAGGAAGGTCGCATAACTATCGGCCCAGGTCAGCGCAAAGGTTGCCGCCCCGGCAAGAATCATCTGCAATGAAAAAACAACCCTGGCACCCCAGCGTTCGGTCCAGACCCCAAGAAACAGCCGTGACAATGAACCGGTCAGTACCGGTGTTGCAATCAGCAGGCCGAACTGTGATTCCGACAGATCCAGTTCTGTCTTAATCGACAGACCTATGATGGAAAACAGTGTCCAGACTGCAAAGCACATGGTGAAGGCGATCGTACTGAGCCACAGGGCCCTTTGCTGATCACGTTGTGTCGGAATCGGTATTTCAGACATATCGAGGCTCCTTCAACCTCACGCCGGCTTGGCGCAAAACTCAAGCAAGCCATAAAGGATCGCTTCCGGAAAGAATTGATGCAGATCAAATACACGGAAAAGCACTACGGATTTATACTGTAGTTAACGTAACATTATAACAAGGTTATAAAACATCATCTTTTCTCAAATCAAAAGTCTTTTCTTTACTTAACATATATCAATACGGAACTCATCCCAAGCCATCATATAAGGGAAAAGGGATATGTCATGCGTGAAGATGAAAAGCCCGGGTTACGCCACCTGCCACTATTCCGGGAAATGACGACACAGACATTCAACGAGCTTACAGATGTTGCTTAGGCTCCAGACCCATTGATTTTGATGGCTTGTCGTGATTCAGGCTCTGCGAGGAGACCTGATCGATGAGCAATCTTTTCTGGCTGACGGATGAGCAAATGGAGCGTCTGAAGCCGTTCTTTCCCAAGAGCCATGGCAAGCCCCGCGTTGATGATCGCCGTGTGTTGAGCGGCATAATCTTCATCACTCGCAATGGGTTGCGATGGTGCGATGCGCCGAGGGAATACGGCCCGGCAAAGACGCTCTAC
>JBKEAB010000084.1:0-1826 GCA_047971845.1 Paracoccus sp. (in: a-proteobacteria)
GCATGATGATGTCGTCGGTGTCATTGCCCGATGTAGTCGAGAAATACCCGCGCGCCCGGAAGCGCCTTCCCCAGTACCGCCTGCGCAATTCGGGGAACTCCATCTGGATGCGTCGCGACGACCGCCCCTTGTTTCTCTGCATCACCTCCGACAGCGAGAGCTGCGGTGGGATCGACAGGAACATGTGGACATGATCCCGCGCCAGCACTCCACGGACGATATGCACACCCATTTCATCGCAGGTCTGGCGGATGATCTCGCGGATACGCTCCCGCATCGGACCCCGCAGAACCTTGTAGCGGTATTTCGTCGCCCAGACGACGTGGAACCTGTGGTAAAATCGCGTGTGCGCGGCTGACGAATAGCGCATGATCCTTCTCCCTGAAATCTGAAGCCATACCGCCCAAGGCGGGCTTCAGATTTCAGGGAGAAGGATCAACCGGGAAAGTGCTGAAGCGGACCGGCTGAAAGCCGGTGGTTTATCTCCAATAGGTGGAAAATAAAGTCAGCAGCTCTGCTTCATGGCCCGCAGACACCCCGGACTTCTGGCTTAGTTTTGCCTTGTTGATCATGGTCGTACCCAGGTTTCTACGCCACGGCGACAATATTCAGAATTTTGCTCAAGTCCGGCAGCTTTCAGTGTGTCACGGCAGCGGTGTATGCCATTGCGTCCGAGAATTCCACGATGCAGTTTGACAATAATTATACGAAACCCGCTCAGGTCCCCGTTTTCCAGCAGTTCCAGCCCGCTGCTTTCAATGTCTATAATCAGGGCGGTCGGACGGAATGATGTAATGATCTCACTATACTGTTGAGTTGGTACAGACACGACTACGGAACCATGTTCTGGCACGTCATCATGCGTAAGCATTCTGGTTTCCAGGTTATTATCCGTCATCAAAAAAAGGAAGTTCTGCCGGAGCATCGGGATCGGTTGTCAGAATTGCGTGATGCAGGTTTATCCGGTCAGCCAGATTGTTACGAATATAAAGGCACGGGCTGAATCGATCAGCCTAGGATTGGCCTCAAAACTTAGAACTGCTTCGGCCCCACTATTGAGCGCCACGGCGCTTCCTGCAATGCCCAGCTTGGCACCAACTTCCAGAACCCGGTCGGTTGGATGGATACAGGCAATGCCGGCACGTACTTTCTGGCGTTCGTAAAACCCATCACGCAGGCTCCTGAGCTTCTGACAGTCCAGATGTGGTCCGGCGGGGATCTCACCCCCCCAGAAGTGCGCCAGTGCCGATGGTTCAGGCAGGGACGGGTCCCGTTCCACGGCAAGATAGCCAATATTTGCCATATCAACAGCAATCTGATCTGGAGCGGGAAGCCCCAGGTCGGTTGTATCAATATCTTCGGAAACCGCGCCAAACCCATCCAATGCTGCAAGAAGGTGGTCAGGGTCCAATTCCCCATGACTTTTGGAAGATGCTCTGTTCAGATCCCCCGAACCGCCTCTGACCAACGACTGATGCTGCGTGCCTACCCGATATGACCGTTGGCCCAAGGTCTTCCTCTCAGCCATCGCCCTCGCCGCGACCGTCATCTATTGGATATGAATCCTGACCCTAAGAGACCTGTGCGCGGATACGGTTATCGTTTGTTTTTGCGCCGTTTTCTTTAGCCGGCGGTGATGCAACTGGTCTTATTGCTGTCGGATATTCCGCGCCATCGCTCACTACCGGAGGTCCGTCACCCCATTGCGGCGATCATCAGGCAGCGTTTGAGGTTCCAGGCGATGGCGGTGAGGTGGATCTGGATGGCGGCTTCATCCTGGCCCCACATGCCGGTGGCGACGACGCGTGGCGTACCGCCCTTGGCCC
>JBKEAB010000085.1:0-9495 GCA_047971845.1 Paracoccus sp. (in: a-proteobacteria)
AATTGGATCGTCGCAGAGATGAACGAGCGGGGCGCGACGATCTGCATCTCGCAGCGGCCGCAGCGGAAAGAGCCGATTCAGATCGACGACGAGATGTACAAGTGGCGCCACCTGATCAAAAATTTCTTCTGCAATCTGAAAGACTTCAAACGCATCGCCCTAAGAGCGGATAAGACCGACACCGTCTTCTCCGCCATGATCTATGCTGCAAGCGCTCTCATCAACGGACGCTGAATCCCCACAGAACCTAGTGCTTAATAGCTACAGACACAAACCAGCTCTCATCCGTTACAGAAATCCCGCTGCCCGGGCTCGTGTTACATGATGGCCCAGAAATGAATCTTCGGGGATTTTCCCTGCATTTCTGGTGGCCAGTATCTTGTTGATATTGCTGGCAGTCAAATGCACCGCCCTGGTTTCTGGTCCGAAACTGTTATCGCTTAGATCGCCTGGGGTCACGAAGCGCCGGCAATCTCTGGTCAGGATGGGGTAAAGTACCTCCAGCGGCAATGCATATTGCAGCTCGTCGTGTTTGCGCAGGAACGTGGTCAATGCGCGTGGACCGGTACTGCCCCAGGGCCATTTCTCTATGGGCACACCACGCCCCAATGTCTTGATCCGGTATTTCAGTCGTCGTCCCCCCTGAATATGGGGGGCGATCCCCCGCATCCCTGGTTTCAGATCCGACAGGTCTGCCAGTACGGGCGAATTTCTGGGCAGGCGCAGTACGGCGCAATTCACCTGATCTGCCTTTTCATAACCGTAAACCCGTTCACCCTGAAAAATGAATGGCTGCAAGGCGATCATGTCCAGATCAACCCATATGTGATCTGTATTCCGCATTAAGGCGAAACGAAAGAAATTTGAGTGCAACGAAGGGGAGCACTCGCGTGCATAGACTGCGATCTGCCGTGCCGGATAGACTTCGTTTGCGTCACGTCCCTGAACTCCAGGTGGCAGGTTTGTGATGGGCGCATAACTATAGACGGTCAGCGGGTTTCCCATGCGAAGGAAGCTTGCGATTGAGGCCAGTTCGATCGGCCCCAGATGTTCCCCAACCCACAGTGTCGCCAGTGAATTGTTCATATTTATCCCTGATATGAAACCGGCCCGAACATTGTCCGGGCCGGTCCAGAAAATCAAGGTGTTACGAGAATCAGTCCGCAGTGTTTTCCTTGGGTTCGGAGATCTCCTCACCGGTTTCCTGATCGACCATCTTCATGCCAAGGCGAACCTTGCCACGGTCGTCAAAGCCCAGAAGCTTGACTTTTACTTCCTGACCTTCCTTCAGGACCTCGGACGGGTGACCAAGGCGCTTGTTGGCAATCTGGCTTACATGGACCAGCCCGTCACGCTTACCGAAGAAGTTCACGAAGGCACCGAAGTCAACCAGCTTGACCACCTTGCCGATATAGATCTGACCCTCTTCGGGTTCTGCCACGATCGAGTGAATCATCTCGTAAGCCTTCTTGATCGAATCGGCGTTGGCCGAGGCAATCTTGATCACGCCATCGTCGTTGATATCGACCTTGGCACGCGAGACTTCCTCGATTTCGCGGATGACCTTACCGCCTGAACCGATTACTTCACGGATTTTGTCGGGTGGGATCTGCATGGTTTCGATACGCGGTGCATGAGCGCTGAATTCGTTGCGACCTTCCGACAGGGCCTTGCCCATTTCGCCCAGAATATGCATCCGGCCATCCTTGGCTTGTGCCAGTGCCTGCTGCATGATTTCAGGGGTGATGCCGGCGACCTTGATATCCATTTGTAGCGAAGTGATACCATTTTCGGTACCAGCCACTTTGAAGTCCATATCGCCAAGGTGGTCTTCGTCGCCCAGGATATCGGTCAGGACTGCATATTTGCCATCCTCTTCGAGGATCAAACCCATGGCGACACCAGCGACTGGTGCCTTCAGCGGAACCCCGGCATCCATCATCGACAGAGAGCCGCCACAGACTGAGGCCATGGAGGACGAACCATTTGATTCCGTGATCTCGGATACGACGCGGATGGTATAGGGGAAATCCGTTGCTGCCGGCAGTACGGCCTGCAGGGCACGCCATGCCAGCTTGCCATGACCGATTTCGCGGCGGCCAGGGCTACCTACACGGCCAACTTCACCCACCGAATAGGGTGGGAAGTTATAGTGCAGCAGGAAGTTTGAGCGGAAGTTGCCATGGAGTGCGTCGATGATCTGTTCATCATCTCCGGTGCCTAGTGTGGTTACGACCAGTCCCTGGGTTTCACCGCGGGTGAACAGGGATGAGCCATGAGTCCGCGGCAGGAAGCCGACTTCGCAATTGATCGGACGAACGGTCCTGGTGTCGCGACCATCGATGCGGGCACCACCACTGATGATATCGCCACGCAGGATGCCGGATTCCAGCTTCTTCAGGGCTGAACCCAGATTAGGGTCTTCCAGTTCTTCTTCCGACAGGGCTGCCTTGATCTTGTCCTTGGCGGCGGCAACAGTGTCCTGACGGTCGCTCTTGTCCTTGATCGCATAGGCGGCACGCATATCGGCTTCGCCCAGTTCCTTTACACGGGTATAAAGGGCACTGTAATCCGGGGATTGGAAGCCAAAGGGTTCCTTCGCGGCGGTCTCAGCCAGCGAAATGATCAGGTCAATGACCGGCTGCATCGCATTATGACCGAATTTCACGGCCCCCAGCATTTCTTCTTCGGTCAGCTCATAAGCTTCGGATTCGACCATCATCACGGCATCCTTGGTGCCGGCAACGACCAGATCCAGACGCTGCTCGGGGTTGCCTCGCAGCTGATCCATGTCCGCAACTTCAGGGTTAAGGACATATTCACCGTCGACAAAGCCGACGCGTGCGGCACCGATCGGACCCATGAAGGGGACGCCGGAAATGGTCAGAGCAGCCGATGCAGCGATCATGGCGACAATGTCGGGATCATTGACCAGATCATGTGACAGCACGGTGCACATGACGAGGACTTCGTTTTTGAAGCCCGGGGCAAACAGCGGACGGCAGGGACGGTCAATCAGACGCGCTGTCAGCGTTTCCTTCTCCGTCGGGCGTGCTTCGCGTTTGAAGAAGCCGCCCGGAATCTTGCCGGCGGCGTAGTATTTTTCCTGATAGTGAACCGTCAGCGGAAAGAAGTCCTGTCCCGGCTTGGGTTCCTTGGCAAAGGTCACATTGGCCATGACTGAGGTTTCGCCGAGTGTGGCAATGACGCTGCCATCAGCCTGGCGCGCAACTTTGCCCGTTTCCAGTGTCAGCGTTTCCTGCCCCCACTGGATTGATTTCTTCACTTCATCAAACATCAAGATTTCCTCTTGGGATGCGCCGGCCCTCCGGCCATCCCCATGTGATATGGCAGCCCCATTGCCGCCGCCCCGATCCTTTGCGTAGCCCCGGGGCCGGGCTTCACGTCTCAGATTGGGCGCATCTACAAGAAAATCCAATGTTTGGGAAGGGGGCGCACATTGATCCGGCGGGGTGCTGCCATCCGATTTTTCCAGTGTTAATAAAAGGATCGCTTTTACAATTATGCTTCAGGGCAGGCGGTTGGCATGAAAACCGGCCAAAGGGTCGGGAAAAGCTGAAGGTGCCAAGTATATTTTCGGATGCCCGAATGGAAAGGCCGCGCCCACGGGGGCGCGGCCTGATCATATTAATGGTTTCTTCAGGCGAAATTATTCGCCGGAGACTGCCGTGGTTTCCGGGCCTTCTTCGTCCTCATCGCGCGAAGCAGAGCCGATATCATCGAACAGCTCGGCGATTTCGAATTCAGCCGCAGCGTCTTCTTCCGCAGCCAGATCCTGAATCGACTTGCCCGAAGCCTGCAACTCGGCTTCCTCGTTCGAGCGGGCAACGTTCAGCACGATTTCAGCCTCGACCTCCGGGTGAAGGACAACCAGAACCTTATGCAGGCCCAGTTCCTTGATCGGTGCGCCCAGAATAACTTGTTTGCGATCAACCGAATGACCGGCAGTCGTGGCAGCTTCGGCGGCGTCACGCGGAGTGACCGAACCGTAAAGTGCGCCGGCATCGGAAGCCGAACGGATGATGATGAAGGCTTCACCGTCAAGTTTTTCGGCAACCTTCTGGGCATCGACCTTGGTTTCGTCGTTACGGGCAACCAGAGCGGCTTTTTGTGCTTCGAAAGATGCGATATTGGCATCGGAAGCACGCAGCGCCTTGCCTTGCGGCAGCAGGAAATTACGTGCGTAACCTTCCTTGACGCTGATGACATCGCCCATTGCGCCAAGCTTGGCGACACGTTCCAGCAGGATGACTTGCATTGGCCTTCCCCCCCTTACTTCACGACATAGGGCAGCAGCGCCAGAAAGCGTGCGCGCTTGACAGCCTGAGCCAGCTTGCGCTGATTCTTGGCCGAAACAGCAGTGATGCGCGAAGGCACGATCTTGCCGCGCTCAGAGATGTAGCGCTGAAGCAGACGAGTGTCTTTATAGTCAATTCTGGGGGCATTTTCACCACCGAACGGATCGACCTTGCGACGACGGAAAAACGGTTTGTTGGCCATGACTGTTCTCCTCAGTTGTCGCGATCACGACGTTCGCGGCGTTCGCCACGTTCTTCGCGCTTCTGCATCTGCACGGAAGGGCCCTCTTCATGTGCGTCGACGCGGATTGACATCACGCGCATCACATCGTCATGCAGACGGGCCAGACGTTCCATTTCCTGAACCGCTGCCGAAGGGGCATCAGTGCGCAGGAAGGCATAGTGGCCCTTGCGGTTCTTGTTGATCTTGTAGGCGAGGGTGCGCACACCCCAGTATTCGCTGTCGATTACCTTGCCGCCATTATCGGTCAGCACGGTAGAAAAATGTTCGATCAACCCTTCGGCCTGTGTATTGGACAGGTCCTGGCGGGCGATCATCACATGCTCATAAAGTGGCATGTCAGACCTTTCAGTTTCAGGCGGGCTTCAACGGCGGGATAACCTTCCACGCCCCGCCACGAGAGGCTGCGCCGGTTTCGCAATTGCGGAAGGATGTGGCCTTATAGCGGTGAAATCCCGGGATGCAAGGTGATTCGCATATGATCCGGTCCCGTCTGGCTTGAACATATGCGCTGGCATATGCGTTCGTCTGGCGGGAATTGCAGGTCTTGCAGATAACGGTCATGCTACGGATAAAACCGGGGGTGCAGGATGGCACTGGAAGATGCAAAAAATCATGTGGATCAGGCATTCACGCGCAAGGATCCTCGCGGGCTCAGCTATGAAAATGCCTTTGGTGGCGCAACATCCTTCCTGCGGCGGTGTTATGCGAAGGATCTGACCGGGTTTGACCTTGCCGTGACCGGCATTCCCTTCGATCAGGCGGTAACCAATCGCCCCGGCACCCGGTTTGGTCCCCGTGTCATCCGCGAGGCGTCGACGTTGCAGCCGTATGATCCGCCGTATGGCTGGGGGTATGATCCGCTGTCGGATCTCGCCATTGCCGATGCCGGTGATATGGCTTTCGATTACGCCAATATCCGGGAGGTTCCGGCCAGGATCGAGGCGCATGTTGCCGGGTTGCTGGATCAGGGTGTCGGTACGGTCACGCTTGGCGGAGATCATTTCATTACCCTGCCGATCCTGCGTGCCTATGCCAGACGGCACGGGCCGGTTGCGCTGATCCAGTTCGATGCACATTCCGACACATGGGCCGACGATGATCCGGAACGGATTGATCATGGAACATTCCTGTACAAGGCCATCCGGGAAGGCATCGTGGATCCGATGGCCAGTGTCAGTGTCGGGATACGTACGGAAAACCCTGATACTCTGGGGGTGACGATCCTGGATGCGCCGCTGGTACATCGTGATGGCGTGGATGCCGTCTTGGCCCGTATCCGGGATGTCGTAGGAAACCGGCCGGTTTACATTACCTTTGATATAGATGCGCTTGATCCGGCCTTTGCGCCGGGCACGGGTACTCCGGTTTGGGGTGGGCTGACGAGTTGGCAGACAGCGGCATTGTTGCGTGGTCTGGCGGGGATACCTCTGCTGGGCGGAGACGTGGTTGAGGTCTCGCCCCCTTATGACACCACTGGTGCGACGGCAATTGCGGGTGCGCATGTCGCGACTGAACTGATCTGCCTTTACGGCTGGACGCGCCGGGGCTAAGCCCGTTGGATGTTACCTGAAGATCGCCTTGCCCAGATTGTCCAGCGTTTCGAATTTCTCGAAGCAAAGCTGAATGCCGGCCCTCCGGCAGATGAAATTGTCGTGATCAGCCGTGAATATGCGGAGCTGAAACCGGTTGTTGCCCAGATCGGGGAATGGCAGGTGGCCCGCGACGGTCTGGCAGAGGCGGAAGCCATGCTGTCCGATCCTGATATGCGTGAACTGGCCGAAGAAGAGGTCATGCGCCTCAGAGCTGGATTGCCTGATCTGGAACAGGCGCTGCGTATTGCGCTGTTGCCCAGGGACGCCGCCGATGCCCGGCCGGCAATTCTTGAAATACGACCTGGTACGGGTGGGGATGAGGCGGCGCTTTTTGCCGGTGATTTGTTGTCCATGTACCGGCGCTATGCCGAAGCGCAGGGCTGGGACTTCCAGCTTCTCGACCTGACCGGAACCGAGCTGGGAGGCGTCAGGGAAGCGACGGCGCGTATCGCGGGTGAAGGTGTCTTTGCTAGGCTGAAATATGAATCCGGTGTGCATCGTGTCCAGCGTGTGCCGGAAACTGAATCTGGCGGGCGTATTCATACATCTGCTGCAACCGTGGCCGTGCTGCCCGAAGCGGAGGATGTGGATGTGGATATTCCGGCCAGTGATATCCGCATTGATACGATGCGGGCATCGGGTGCGGGTGGGCAGCATGTCAATACCACCGACTCCGCCGTGCGGATCACGCACCTGCCAACCGGAATCGTTGTGACCAGCAGTGAAAAATCCCAGCATCAGAACAGGGCAAATGCCGTGGCGGTTCTGCGCGCCCGGCTTTATGATATGGAACGTGAGCGGGCAGCTTCCGAACGTGCGGCCGATCGCAAGTCTCAGGTCGGCAGTGGCGACCGGTCAGAACGGATCCGCACCTATAACTTACCGCAGGGCCGGATGACCGATCATCGCATCAATCTGACGCTCTATGCGCTTGATCGCATTATTCAGGGTGATCTGACCGAAGTCATTGATGCGCTGACTGCATATGATCAGGCCGAGAAACTGGCCGCACAGCAATGAACCTGCGAACCGGGAAGGAATTGTGTCTTGCTGCCCAAAGGCGGTTTGAGGCCGCAGGTATTGAAAATTCGGCAGGCGATGCTTCGATGCTGTTCAGGCATGCGTTGTGGCAGGTCACGGGAAGCCAGATCAGATACCATCATATGGCCGGATATCTGAGGAATGTTGCAGAACCGGAGCTTGCTACGGTCTATGAAAAGCTGGTTGCGGCGCGTGAGGCCCGCCAGCCTGTTAGTCAGATTACCGGGTGGCGGGCTTTCTGGAACCATGATTTCCGTGTGACCAAGGATACGCTTGATCCGCGTCCGGATACTGAAACGCTGGTTGAGGCGGCGCTGAAACTGCCGTGGCGGAATGTGCTGGATCTGGGCACCGGGACCGGGGCCATCCTGATTTCTCTTCTGGCTGAACGCTCCGGGGCGACCGGGCTGGGGGTTGATATCTCCGGGGCAGCACTCGCCGTGGCACGTGAGAATGCGGAACGGATCGGAGTTACGGCAGGGTTTTGTCGTGCCAGTTGGTTTGATGATGTGGATGGGCATTTTGACCTGATCGTGTCGAACCCGCCGTATATCCCGGCCGATAAAATGAGGGGCCTGCAACCCGAGGTCCGTGATTGGGAGCCTCATCTGGCGCTGACCGATTCAGGGGATGGTCTGTCGGCATATCGTGTCATTGCAGCGGCAGCGCCGGCATACCTGACCCCAGGGGGCTGGGTATTGGTTGAAATTGGCTGGCAGCAGGGGGCGGCAGTGACGGCAATCTTTACTGAGGCGGGGGGCAGGGTGTCTGTTTTGGCCGATCTGAACGGTCAGGACCGGGTGATTCGTGCTCAATTCGGTGAAAATCCGCCGTAATACATGCCAGTTTGCCCTAAAAACTCCGGTTTGTTCAGAAACCTGCATTTTTTTCTTGTAACCTCAGGTAAGCCATGATTATTGCACTTATGTGCCGGTGGATAGGATCCGCTGCGCTAATCAGCCACGACATTGCCAAAGTCAGGGCGCGGGCCACCCGCCTTGTCCGGCAAACTGAAATGTTGTGTGGCATAGAAACAGTTCCAGACGGCTGGATAAAGTCAGACAGATGAGATCATCGAAATCCCGTTCGCGTTCGAAGTCGAACCGTCAGCGTTCGCTTGGTAATATTGTTAATCGAGTATTCGATTCTTCGGGGCCGGAGGGCAAGGTTCGCGGCACCCCACAACAGATTATTGATAAATACCTGACGCTTGCGCGTGATGCACAGCTGTCAAATGACCGGGTTGCGGAACAGGCATTCCTGCAACATGCCGAACATTATACCCGCCTGCTGGGGGAAGCACAGCGCGAGATGGCTGAGCGTCAGCAACAGCAACAGCAAAACCAGAATCAGAACCGTGCCCATGGCGGGGGTGAGCGCGACCAGAGTAGCGCCGGCCGCGATGATGATGCATCGCAGCAACCGCGTGGTGAAGGCGGCCGGTCGCAGGACGGCAACAGGGGCGGAAGTGATGTTTCCGAATCTGCTGCTACACAGCCTGATACAGGTAAGCCGTCCGAAAGCAGGCATACGACGGATGAACGCCAGCAGGCAGACCGTAGTTCGGAAGGTGAAGGCAACGGTTTGCCAGATGCGCTGAATGTTGATGGCAGTCCTGCAGAAGGTCGTGTTGAAACGCCTGAGGAAAGCCCTCAGCCACGTCGTCGTGCACCGCGCAGCGCAACGGCTTCGCGTTCGCGTCGCAAACCGGCAGCCGTGGATTCTGCTGCCACAGATAATGCTGCCCCGACCGCAAATGGTGATACCGATCAGGGCTGATATTTTCTGGAAAATAATTGGGCTGGCGATGGGCAGAATTACAATACTGTTCCGCCAGCCTTGTTTTTGAATAAATCGGTCTTGATATTCCTCTGCAGCGATGACAACTGGCTGCCAGCAGAAGGAGATTTATGCGCAGAAGCCTGTTTGAAAGCCGCCTTATGATCGGGACCCATTGACCATCGGACCGCGGCGTGATTCAGCCTCCGCAAGGAGACTGGCCGATGAGCAATCTTTTCTGGCTGACAGACGCACAGATGGCGCGGCTCCAGCCCTTTTTTCCGAAGAGCCACAGCAAGCCGCCAGCCCGAAGACGGTGATGATCGATGCGACCTACCTGAAGGCGCACCGCACGGCGACAAGCCTGCGGTTGGAAATAGGGTAATCCCCCCTTTTTTAGCGGGGCGGGTTCGTAGAATTCACGCGGCCATTTTCAGCTTCTGTGCGGGTGTGATGCCGCCGATGCCCATGTTGGGGCGGTCGTTGTTGCAAGTCCAGAGCCATTGCGTGGCGTAGTCCT
>JBKEAB010000086.1:0-61907 GCA_047971845.1 Paracoccus sp. (in: a-proteobacteria)
CGAGAAGGCCAAGGCTGCCCTGCGCGAGCGCGGCGCATGGTTTCTGTTCCTGCCGCCCTGTTCGCCGGACCTGAACCCCATAGAAATGGCATTTTCCAAGCTGAAAGCCCATCTCCGGCGGGTCGGTGCCAGAACCATTCACGATCTATGGAAAACCGTCGGAAAAATCTGCGATCTCTTCACGCCCGAAGAATGCCGGAACTTCTTTAAAGCAGCAGGATACGGTGACGATTAAACGCAAGGTGATCTAGTATCGGACCTAATCCGGCATCAGCATATAGCCTGCTCCACGAACGGTTTGCAGATAGCGTGGTTCTTTGGGGTCCGGCTCGATCTTGCGGCGTAACCGGGTGATCTGGACGTCTATGGCCCGATCAGAGATATCACTTTCCTCTGAGGGGGTTCGGCCCAGATCAAGTGTCAGGTCCGTGCGGCTGACGGGTTGTCCTGGTGTCTCTGCCAGCCGTCGTAGTAA
The DNA here is from genome assembly GCA_047971845.1 of Paracoccus sp. (in: a-proteobacteria). GTDB lineage: Bacteria > Pseudomonadota > Alphaproteobacteria > Rhodobacterales > Rhodobacteraceae > Paracoccus. The sequence goes on from JBKEAB010000086.1 coordinate 476, forward strand.
TGCCGCCTCGGTCCCGGTCAAGCGGATATGTGCTTCGCCTTCGAACAGTTGGCCACGTTCAGTATCATAACGCAATGATCCCAATGTCATGAACTTGGGTCCGGCGGGCTGGGCCTGCGGAACGCGACGCAGGATTGCAGAGATCCGCAGCAGCAATTCCCGTGGTTCAAATGGTTTGGTCAGATAATCATCGGCACCGGATTCCAGTCCGGCAATGCGATCTTCGGTCTCACCCTTTGCTGTCAGTAGCAGGATCGGGGTTGAAATGCGGCGGCGCAGATCGTGGGTCAGTGTGATTCCGTCCTCCCCCGGCATCATGACATCAAGCACGATCAGGTCGAATTCCAGCCCACGCAGGATCTTGCGGGCATGTCCTGCATCAGTGGCAGTTGAGACGATGAAATTATTTTTAATCAGAAACTTCCGGAGAAGCGTCCGGATGCGTTCGTCGTCATCGACGACAAGGATATGTGCGGCGTCACTCATCCAGCGACCTCATTGCCGCGCATGTTATGAAATTGCCGGTTGCCTGCCTCATCCATCATGGCCTCAAGGACCTGCCGGAAGCCAGCCACAGCCTGAGGTCCGGCGGCACGATAGGCGGCGCGGACACGTGCGCGTTGTGCTTCGGATAGTTGCTGTTCCAGGCAGGTACCCTTTTGGGACAGAAACAGTTGTCTTTCGCGCCGGTCACGCATGCCAATGCGGGATTCAACCAACTCATCTGCAAGCAGGGTCCGCAAGACACGGTTCAGCGATTGTTTGGTAACACCTAGGATATCCAGCAGATCGGACACGGTCAGCCCCGGCTTGCGCGCAATGAAGTGCAGCGCACGGTGATGTGCCCGTCCGTAATCTATCCCCTCAAGGATTGTGTCGGGATCGGACGTAAAGGCACGGTAAGCAAAGAAAAACGCTTCGATTCCGCCGCGGATCTGGTCATCAGTCAAAAACAACAGGTTTTCTGCGCCCTGTCCGCCTATGGATTTGATTGTTTGGTCCGTCATTGCACTCTCTAATTTACCTTGTTTTATTTTAAGTCAGCCTTGTTGACTTTCCAAGGATGAATGATTAGCGAATCGACTTTATGGGGTAAGATTAATTCAACAATTGGCTTGCCTGAGAAATATTTGAAAAATATGGGAGCATATATGGTTGGTACATATAATGATAGGGATGGCAGGATCTGGATGGATGGTGCCTTGGTGGATTGGCGTGATGCCAATGTACATATCCTGACACATGCATTGCATTATGCGTCTTCGGTATTTGAAGGTGAACGCTGTTATGATGGCAAGATCTTCAAAGGGCATGAACATTCGCTACGGCTGATCGAATCCGGTCGGTTACTGGATATGCCACTACCCTATTCCGCTGAGGAACTTGATGCCGCCAAGGATGAGGTCCTGAAAGCCAATAACCTTGATAACGCTTATATCCGTGCCATTGCCTGGCGTGCATCCGGCCCGGATATGGGGGTATCTTCCAGCCGGAACCCGGTCAGGGTAGCTATCGCCGCCTGGGAATGGGGCAGCTATTATGGCGATGCAAAATGGCAGGGTGCCAGACTGGATATCAGTAAATGGAGGCGCCCTGATCCGGCCACGATTCCCGTCGCAGCCAAGGCTGCAGGGCTTTACATGATCTGCACCATGTCAAAGCACACCGCCGAGGCAAAAGGCTGCTCGGATGCATTGTTCTACGATTGGGAGGGGTATGTTGCCGAAGCCACCGGTGCAAATATTTTCTTTGTCAGGGGCGGTGAAATCCACACGCCGTTGGCCGATCGTTTCCTGAACGGGATTACACGTCAGACAGTTGTCCAGATGCTGAAGGATAAGGGTTATACTGTTCATGAGCGCCGTATCCGTCCTGAAGAGCTGGGCGATTTCAGCGAATGCTGGCTGACGGGTACTGCGGCCGAGGTAACCCCGGTGGGGCAGATCGGGGATCACAATTATCAGGCAGGCTGTATCACACGTGATATTGCAGAAGCTTATGAGGCTCTGGTCCGTGCCTGAAACATACCGGGCAGACCATGTGGCCTGCCTTTATGGACGATAAGGTCGCGGCTCAGGGTCGCATTGCACATTACTGTCTATGCCCTAAAAGGATGCGTCAAACGAGGGCTTTGTTATGCGTCATCACTCTTGGAAAACTGCCTTGCCATTCTGGATGTCTCTGGGATTGGTGCCTCTGACGATCCTTGCCGCTGCAAAGGGGGGGTGGTGGTGGCTGCTGATGCCTGGCTATGCATGGTATCTGGTCACCGGGCTGGATCTGGTCCTGGGGCTGAACGAGGAAAACCCTGATACGGAAACCCCACTGGAACAGCTTTTCTGGTATCGGGCAATTACGGTAATCTGGTTCCCGGTTCAGTTTCTGCTGATTTTCGGCCTGATCTTCTATGCCGCACGTTCCGGCCTGTCGGGCTGGGAAAAGCTGGGCCTGTTCTTTGGATTGGGTGTAGCAACAGGCACCATTGGTATGGTCTATGCCCATGAATTGCTGCATCAGAAGCCGGTCTGGGAACGCTGGTTAGGTGATCTCCTGCTGGCAACGACGCTTTATTCGCATTTCCGGACGGAACATCTTCTGGTTCATCATGCATGGGTCGGTACGCCCCGTGATGCCGTTTCGGCGCGGTATAATGAAAGCTTCTTCCGCTTTTTCTGGCGTGTCCTGACCGAAGGTCCCCGCAGTGCCTGGCGGGCAGAACGCAACCTGCTGAAGCGTGCCCGCAAACCGGTATTCGACAGGCGTAACCCGTTCTGGCGTTACTCGGTGCTGCAACTGGGCATGCTGGTACTGGCATTGATGCTGGGTGGGTGGCAGGGACTGCTTTTGTTCATCTGGCAGGCATTCGCAGCGATCTGGCAACTGGAGCTGACCAATTACGTTGAACATTACGGGCTGACCCGGCGCTATCTGGGGGATGGCAAATATGAACATGTCCTGCCTCGTCACAGCTGGAATGCCTCGCACCGGGTTTCAAACTGGCTGCTGATCAACCTGCAACGCCATTCCGATCACCATTACAAGCCTGACCGGCGTTTCCCGCTGCTCCAGACCTACACAGAAGACGAGGCCCCGCAATTACCTTTCGGTTATCCCGGCATGACCTTTCTGGCCATGGTTCCACCCCTGTGGAGACGGCGCATGAATCCGCGCGTCCGGGCATGGCGACGTCAGTTCTATCCCGATATTGAAGACTGGAGTCCCTATAACCGGGGTGAGTTCCCGATGCCACGCGCAGCACTATAAAAGGCATTTGCCACCCTAGCTGTTCAGTCCCGGCATCTGGTGGATCGGATTTAGGGTGGATGGACCTGGCTCTGATGTCCAGATTTTGCAGATGTATTCGTAAGGCGTGAGGCCATTCAGCGTCTTCAATCGCCTTGCGAAGTTGTAGGCGTTCAGGAAGTCTGCGAGATGCCTTCGAAGCTGATCGTGACCTTCGTAGTGATACCGTTTCACGGTTGCGGCTTTGATGGTTCGGTTCATCCGTTCGACCTGGCCATTTGTCCAAGGATGGTTGGGCTTGGTCAGCCTGTGTTCAATGCCGTTCGCGTCACAGACCAGATCAAATCTCATCTTGCGGAACGTTACGCTGTCCCGGTTCCGAGGCTGCTCCGCGAACTGGATGCCGTTATCCGTAAGGATCGTGTGGATTTGATAAGGCACCGCCTCCAGCAGATGCTCCAAGAACTCCCATGCTGTTTTGGGGTTGGCCTTCTCGACCAGCTGCGCAACAGCGAACTTGCCGGTTCGGTCAATGGCGACAAACAGATAGAGCTTGCCTTCCTCCGTCCTGACCTCGGCGATGTCCATATGGAAATAGCCAATAGGATATCGCTTGAATTTCTGCCGTTTGGGTTTGTCACCTTCGACGTCAGGCAAACGCGATATCCCATGCCGCTGAAGGCAGCGATGCAATGAAGAACGGGTCAGCTGCGGCGAGGGCTGCAAGGCATAAAGGCAATCGTCCAGCAGCAGCGTGTGTCGCAACCACCATCGCCTCTTCTTCTTCGCCGAGAATGGGTGAGCGCGGCTCTTTCGGCCCAGTCTTATGATCCTCGACCGATTGACGCTTGCGCCATTTGGCAACTGTCTTGGGATTGATCCCAAGTTCGCGACTCAACTCCGCGATCGAAGCTTGCGATCGCTGTATGTGAGCCCTGACGGCGTGCGTGGTCGAGGCGCTGCCATGACGAATTTGTCCCATAGTGCTTCCTTCCATTCCAACAAAAGGATCACACCATCAAACCTTGGGATCAAACAACTAGGCATATCGTTCTTGCCCTGTCGCGTTTCTGTTCTGGCAGGTGTTTGCCCCTCTGTTCGAAGGTCATGCACCTGCTTATACCATTATCTGCCGCCGCTGGCCCGCTCTTCCCGGTCATCTGCTGGTCGCCGTGCCCATACAATTCATCACGGGCAGCGGAATCTGTTCGGCGATGTTGTGCTGCTGCTGATGAAGTATGATACGCTGGAGGTGTAGGCGCGGCTGGAGATTCACGATTTTATCGTCAGCGAGCTGCGACCATAATATAATGGTGGTTCACGTCCCAATCCATCTCAACAGGAAGCTCTTTGGCTGTTTGACTATGGTCCTGATGGACGGCGCACTATCCCGAAAAAGCTTTGGCAGTGGGCCGTATATTGCAATGCTGTGCAAAATGCCCGGCGGGCTTATTGGAGTATTTTTTTGCCATGGCAGAACCGGGATGTCGGGTTAAACCAGCCCTGTCTCATCCAGAAGTGTCCGCCCATCGCGGCTTTCGATTTCGATGACCCACAAATCCGGGTCGAAGCCAGCTTCGCGGGTGATGGTGGCGTCTATCCCGGCCTCCGGACCGGCGGCGACCTGTGTCCAGGGGCGGGTATCGGTTTCAAAATCCCATTCGCGGCGCCAGAGTGTCGCCTGTCCGTCCAGCGTTGCGCATTTGACCATGACCGCGCCTGCCGTGTCGTCGCCATGGCGGGTCACATAAGCCGGGATATCCGAAAGTGACAGCCGCCGCAGGTAAGCGCCGACCCAGATATGGGCTGCCAGGCGCGATTCAGGCGCCATCTTTGAAATCGAGGCCCATTTCGGTGAAACGCTCGGCCTCTTCCAGCCAGTTGGTGCGGACCTTTACGGTCAGAAACAGGTGAACCGGCCGGTCAATGAACCTGGCCATCTCCTCGCGCGCGGACTTGCCGATGGCGCGGATGGTTTCGCCCTTATGGCCCAGGACAATACCCTTATGGCCATCGCGGGCGACATAGATGATCTGGTCGATCCTGGCTGAGCCGTCCTTGCGGTCTTCCCAGTTCTCGGTTTCCACGGTTAGCTGATAGGGCAGTTCTTCATGCAGGCGCAGGGTCAGCTTTTCGCGGGTGATTTCCGCTGCGATCATGCGCATGGGCAGATCAGCGATCTGGTCTTCGGGATAAAGCCACGGCCCGGCAGGCAGGGTTTTGGCCAGCCATTTACGCAGATCGTCGCAGCCATGGCCTTTTTCGGCCGAAATCATAAAGGTCTGGGTGAAGGGATAGGCTTCGTTCATCTGTGCGGACAGGGCCAGAAGGTGTTCAGCCTTCACGCGGTCGATCTTGTTGATTGCCAGGGCTATGGGCCGGTCACCAGCAGTTTCACGCAGATGGGTCAGGATGCCTTCGACTCCCTCGGTCATGCCACGATGGGCTTCGATCAGCAGGACGATCACATCAGCGTCGGAAACCCCGCCCCAGGCGGCGGCAATCATGGATCGGTCCAGCCGGCGGCGCGGACGGAAGATGCCGGGTGTGTCGACAAAGACAATCTGTGCATTGCCTTCCATCGCAATACCACGGATGCGGGCACGGGTGGTCTGGACCTTGTGTGTGACGATCGAGACCTTGGCGCCGACCATTTGATTCAGCAAAGTTGATTTGCCGGCATTGGGTTCGCCAATCAGGGCGATAAAGCCAACGCGGGTTTCGGTTATGTCGGTCATGGGCGGGGTCCGGTAAAGGGGTGTTTCGGAAAGTGAGCCAGGGTTGGGGTGGTCCGCATGATATTCTGGTTGCGGATAATCAGATTAATAATCTTCCCAGGGAATGATACATTCTGCAGGTTTTCCTGATCCCGAGGTGATATGCAGGCTACCACCCAGCCGGTGACAATCTGAATGAGGCCAGAAGCTTATCGGGAAGATGGATCCTCCTGCCCAGCCGATCAACAGGCCGGAGCAGATCAGCAAGAGGCCGGTCATTACCCGCATCATGCCCCGATCTTCTCCAGAAGGGTTTGTGCTGCCTGTTGCTCAATGCTGCGTTTTGTTCCCTGACCTGACGCCACGGCATTGCGGCCATCGTCCAGTGTCACGGTGATTTCAAACCGGGGTGCGTGATCGGGTCCCTTGCGGTTGGTTACTTCGTATTTCGGGGGGGGCATCCCCTTTGCCTGTGCCCATTCCTGAAGTGCTGTCTTGGCGTCGCGGGCATCTTCCTCAACGCGGTTCAGACGATCAGCCCACAGATGCAGGACCACAGCCTGTGCAGTCCCGAACCCGGCATCAAGATAGATTGCGGCCAGAACGGCTTCCATTGCATCAGCCAGCAGCGCCTCTTTGCGGCGACCACCGGACATCATTTCCGACCGCCCAAGCTTCAACACATCGCCCAGTCCGATCTGGCGGGCGATTGCGGCACAGGTTTCGCCGCGGACAAGCGCGTTATAGCGTGGGGCAAGCTGGCCTTCCGATGCAGCCGTATCGGCACGGAACAGGGCTTCGGCAATGGTCAAGCCCAATACCCGGTCGCCAAGGAATTCCAACCGTTGATTGTCAGGTCGGGTCGGTGAAGCGACGGAACCATGCGTCAGGGCCCGGATCAGCAATTCGGGGCGCGTGAATTTATGACCCAACCGGCCCATGAATTCACGCAGATCCGCCCCAACCTTCACTTTATCGCCTTGAAAAAGCGGTCGCCGCGCCACGTCCAGAAATACAGCAACGAACGCCCGGCAGAGGAGAACATGATCCGGTCGGCGCGCCCGATCAGATATTTTTCCGGCACAAAACCCAGCCCGCCTGTCAGGGCCGGAAAACGTGAATCTTCGGAATTGTCGCGATTATCGCCCATAAAGAAATAATGGCCTTCCGGCACGGTAAAGACAGGGGTATCATCGGCAATCCAGCCATCGGTGATGTTCAGGACATTATGACTGGCACCCTCCGGCAATATCTCGGTCATCCGTTTCTTGATGCATTCACCACCCTCCGGTACCGGGGCATTTGCACAGCGGGGCATCAGTTTCTGACTGCCTTGCGGGGCTTTCCCCTCGATGAAGTCAGGGAGTTCCTCGTATTTGACCGGTTTATCATTCAGGATCAGGCGGCCATTCTGCATCTGGATGCGATCACCGGGCAGGCCAATGACACGCTTGATGAAATCGACATTCCGGGTTGGATGACGAAAGACCACAACATCGCCGCGTTCAGGTTCCGAGGCAAGGATCCGATCTTCGATTGGGCACATAGAGAAAGGGCAGGACACCGCCGAATAGCCATAGGCCATCTTGTTGACGAACAGGAAATCCCCGATCAGCAGTGTATCCTTCATGCTTCCCGAGGGAATCCAGAAGGGCTGGAAGAACATGGTCCGGAATATCCCGGCGATGATCAGCGCCCAGAAAATGGTCTTGACCGTTTCCCAGATGCCTTCCTTTTTCTCGGCTCTCGCCATGATGTGTCCTTAAGCTTGGTAGTCCACGGCTGAATGCTGCGAGGGGGGGTGAAAGTCAAGTTGATGGAAAGGATGCCACCCACTGGCTGGGACGGACTGTCTGGGGATATGCAGATGTAGTCAATGGATTTGAAGCCGGGCGATCCGGGCACTGGCCATGTTCCTTTCCGGCTTACCATCCGGCTATGTGCGGGACTGCTGTGGAGGTGATGGCAAATTCGGTCATCATGCCCGTTGCCATATGCGGGACATGATGGCAGTGCAGCATCCAGCTTCGCCAGCGTCCAGTGCAACCGTGACCATGCTCATCGGTGGGATGTACACAGTATCACGTCGTGCACCGGACAGAAATTTTCATTTGATATAAATAACTTAGAAAGCATACCCGTGCAAATGCATGGGATGGACCATCATTGACATGTTATGGAACATCAGCTCGACCCGTTCGCCGGGTCTGGCCTCAATCGGGGTATGATCTCCCCAGGTTTTTCCATCAATGGTCCAGCGATAAGGCGCCATTGTGCCACCGAGCATAACCATATACTGCCGGTCTGCCTTGCGTTCGTTCAGTGGATTTATTGCGGTAAGGTTGGCCTCCTGCCTCAGGTCAATGTCAAAAGCAGGGGCTTCCGTCTCCCCCATGGTGGCAAGCTTTGGCACTGTTGCGCCGGGCGTTGCAAGGATCAGCCCGGTTCGTTCCCGTGCGCCTTCTCGCAGGGCAAGGATTGGCCAGGCCCCGGTTTCAAAGGGCTGTTCGATTTCGATATCCAGCCGCTGACCCATGGCAATTCCGAACCTGGAGCCGGCGGCAGGGGCTGTCCGATGGCCATCGACGGCAATCAAATGGCCAGGCAGCCCACCCGTATCAATCCAGAAAACTGTTGCCGAAGCTGCATTGATGATACGCAGTAGGATCCGAGTCCCCCTGTCGACCTGCACGATTTCGGGGTCATCCAGGGTTTGCTCATTGGCCAGATAGGCGTCCCATTCGTAATTGTTCAGGTCCATCTGTCCCATCGGCATGCTTATGCCACCCATCTTCATCCCCGGCATGTCATTGTCCTGTGGGGCTGCTGGTGTAACTGCATGACCGTTGCCGTGACCGCCGGTGATCTCTTCCATCACTTCTCCGGGCGATTTGAAGGAAAGGTCATGCAACATCATCACCACTTCCTGCCGATCCGCCATGAGATCTTCAGGGGTGCGCACTATCAACGGCGCGGCAAGCAGGTTGATCTCCTGCAAGGGGATCACGCATCCAGTGTGTGCCCGGCAGAGGATCGAAATCATAGCTGCGCTTTTCGCCGGGTGCGAGCATGGGCATCGGAATATCCGGTACACCATCCTGTGCATTGGGTGGAATTTGTCCATGCCAGTGGATTCAGTGTCGGTTCGTCAAGGTTGTTGGTCAGGTCGACCCGGAAACGCTGCCCCGGGTCCAGTATCAGGCCTTTTCCCAACCCAATGACGGTTGCCGCACGGCCACCGATATCAAGAACCCGTGTCATTGCGGTCAGCGAAAGGGGGGGGCTGTCTGTGCTAATGATCGGTAAGGCATCGCCGCCAGTCCGAATCCGGCGGCACTTGCGGCCAGAAAGACGCGTCGTGAAAGTTCGGTCATGTCTGTCTGTCTCCTCGTGGGGTATAAAGGCCCCTGTCTGAATTTTGTACCGCCCGGATCGCGTGGGATTCCCGGAGAAGGCTGTTTCAGAGGAGATGCTGTCGTGGGGGTCTGTCCTGTAGTGGAGGGCTGAGGCCGCGAAGGGTTGTGTCCCCGGGCATCATTGCCGTGATATACCGAATCTGCCATGTGGCTTGATGCAGCGCAGAAATATCAATTGGTGCGTCACCAAGACAGACCCATTCGCAGATCTGATCCATGGACATGGTTTGATTGCAGGTCATCTGATTGCAATCAGATGACAGTTTTTCAGTCGTTGCCAGGCTGTGATGGGGTTCTGGTGTGGTTTCAGCCGGCATTCCTGCCGCATGCACGGATCCCGCAAAAGACATCGCATTCAGCGACAGTACGGTGAAGATAACAACAAGAAAACGCCACATCGAATAAACATAAGCCGAGCGGACCGGCCTGTCGATTGACTATCTGATATAGCCATCGTGTTGTGAAACAGTGCCCGACAGCCGTATAGATGCTTTCAGTACATTGGCCTAAATTGGCCTAAAACGTTACAGTAATCTTGCTGTATTCAGGGCACAGATCCCTGAGGAACGACATTGCTGCTTACCGAAGTTTCGGGCTGATTGGCTTATATTAAAGCTTTTCCCCAGCCATTGCATTAATGACCCTACTTATGTTCTAGTTGTAAGGCAGGAACGGGTTCTGACTCCGGAAATGTGTTTTGAGTATTTGGTACGGCCACCGCTGTCGGTACACCAGTGACGTGACGATTCAGGCCAGTTTCGCATAGAAAGTGTTGCCTTGAATATCGCTCCGGCAGACAACCGGGAAAATTACAAATCTGAGAAGGGGAAATCGTGTCGATGAGAGCCTTGGGAATTTTTGCGATAACTGCTGCTTTGATGAGCGCTTCCCCCGCCTTGGCACAGGATGCCCCGCTACCGGCAGTTGTCGTGGCACCGGCCAGCAAGTTGCAGGTATCCGAGGTATTGACATTCAACGGGCGTCTGGATGCCGATCAATCAATCCAGCTGGTTGCCCGGGTTCCGGGCTTTCTGGAGGAAGTGGGCTTCAAGGCCGGCGACAGTGTGGAACAGGGTGCATTGCTGTTCCAGATTGAACCGGATCAGTATCGTGCTGCGGTCCGGCAGGCCGAAGGTAGTCTTGCTGCCGCTGAATCAACGGTCGTCGATGCCCGGATTGAGCGGGACCGGCAGGCTGAGCTTGTCCAGCGTGATACTGTTGCACAGGCCGCCCTGGATACAGCGGATGCAGCCCTGGGTCGTGCACAGGGAGCCGTCGACCAGGCTGAGGCTGCCCTCGATACGGCCAAGTTGAACCTTTCATATACAAGGATTACGGCACCGTTTGCCGGTCGTATCGGAACCCGAAATGTCGACCCCGGCGCTCTGGTCAGTCCCGAGGTTGGAGCACTTGCAGAACTGAACAAGCTGGATCCGATACATGTTGATTTCTCTGTTCCGACAGCGGAATATCGCAATGCCGTGCAGGCCATTGAGGCTGGTGAGGTCAAGGCCGATGATGCCGTCCGTATCATTCTGGCCAACGGTGATGAATACGACGTCACCGGAGTGCTGAATTTCGTAGACAGCGCGGTTAATCCCGGCACGGACTCGGTCCGGCTTCGTGCGACATTTTCCAACCCTGAAGGCCTTTTGCTGCATGACGAACTGGTGCGGGTACATCTGGCAACATCAAGCGCCGATCCTGTCCTGACCGTTCCGATCAGTGCAGTTCAACGCGATCTGGCAGGCGATTTCGTGATGGTGGTCAACGATCAGGATGAGGTCGAGCAGCGCCGGATATCTGTCATGCGTAACTCCGGTAATGTTGCCGTCATTGGTGATGGCCTGGCTGAGGGCGAAAGGGTGATCACCGAGGGGGTGAACAAGGTTCGTGCCGGGATCAAGGTTGATGCAGCCGAAGCCGATACCGGGACACAGCCCCAGATCATGACCGAAGAAAAGGACGGTTGAGCCATGCTGTCCGATATTTTCATTAATCGTCCGCGGCTGGCGGGTGTTATTTCAATTGTCTTGACCATTGCCGGCCTGCTGGCCCTGACTTCCATGCCGGTGGAGCGATATCCTGACATATCGCCACCGGTTGTACAGGTGCGGGCGTCTTATCCCGGTGCCAGTGCCGAAGTGGTCGAACAAGCTGTTGCGCAGGTTATCGAGACCCAGATCGTGGGTGTCGATGACATGATTTACATGTCATCGAAATCTGGCTCGGATGGGACCTATCTGCTGGCTATATCCTTTGAGGTTGGCACGGATCCCGACATTGCCACGGTCAACGTTCAGAACCGTGTATCACTCGCTGAACCAAGGCTGCCTGCCGAGGTCCGGCAGGTTGGTGTTTCGGTCCTGAAGCGATCTTCGAACCTGATGATGGGTGTCGTGCTCTATGCCGAGAATGAGAATGTTACCGGCGAGACGCTGACCAACTTTGCAACTGTCAACCTGCTGGATTCGATCAAGCGGGTGCCGGATGTCGGTGATGCATCCGTCTTTGCGCTGAATGAATTTGCGATGAATGTCAGTCTGGATGTCGACCGGCTGACGGCACTCAGTCTGACGCCAGGCGATGTTATTGCCGCATTGCAATCGCAGAATGTGCAGGCTGCCATCGGAACAGTCGGTGGCCAGCCGCAGAATATTGATCCGGTACTGCAGCTTAATGTGCAGACCATGGGACGATTGTCAGATACCGAAGAGTTCGAACAAATCATTATCCGTACCAATGCTGACGGTTCCGTAGTCCGAGTGGGGGATGTCGCCCGGGCGGAACTGGGGGCCCGCGTGGAAAGTATCGGCACCACGTTTAACGGTGGTCCGGGAACCATGATCGGGGTCTACCTGGCCCCCGGCGGCAATCTTGTGAACGCTGCCACGATCCTGAAGGAACGGCTGGAAGAACTGCGTTCGACCCTGCCGGAAGGTGTTGGCATGACCGTCGTGGCCGACAGTTCAGTCTTTGTTCTGGACAGTATGCATGAAGTGCAGAAGACACTGATCGAAGCCTTTATCATTGTCGGTATCGTCGTCTTCCTGTTTCTGGGCAGTTGGCGGGCGACAATCATTCCGATTATTGCGGTCCCGGTGGCTCTGATCGGTACATTTGCTTTCATGCTGGCCATGGGCATGTCACTGAATACGGTGTCGATGCTGGCCATGGTTCTGGCCATCGGTATTGTCGTCGATGATGCCATCGTCGTCGTCGAGGCGGTCGAGGCCAAGATGGAACACAATCCCGGGATGACTCCTATCGAGGCATCCCGTGCCGCCATGGGGGAAATTACCGGCGCAATTCTGGCCATTACCATGGTGCTGTTGTCGGTCTTTGTGCCGGTGGCTTTCATTCCCGGGATCCAGGGTGAGCTGTTCCGGCAATTTGCCCTTACCGTTTCGGTCTCCATGGTAATTTCGGCGATTAACGCCCTGACACTGTCGCCGGCACTTTGTGCAATCCTGCTCAAGCAAAGTGCCGATGGCCATCACCGCAAGGGGATTATGGGTTGGATTTCGAACGGGATTGATGCTGCCGGCCGGGGCTATGTGAAGATTGCCGGTGTCATTGCACGCCGGGCTGTTCTGGGGATCGGATTGCTGATCGCAGGTTTCCTGCTGGCTGGCTCTCTGATGCAGGTAGTGCCCAGCGGATTCCTGCCGGATGAGGATCAGGGCAACTTCCTTGTCGAAACCCGCCTGCCCGATGGTGCCTCGGTCAACCGCACACAAGAAGTGCAGGCCCGGATCGAAAAGATGCTGATGGACCTGCCGGGTGTGAAGGATGTGGCCAGCGTTACGGGCTTCTCGATGATCGACGGGATCACGAAATCGAACGCAGCCTTTGCCGTGATTGACATGGAACCCTTCGAGGAACGGAGTTCACACGAAGAATCCGTTTTTGCCGGTATTCAGTCGATTGCCATGCAGGGTGCGGGTGTCCGCGAAGCGCAGGTGTTGCCTTTCAACGTTCCACCAATTCCGGGACTGGGCACCGGTTCGGGCTTTGAATTCGAATTGCTGGATCGGCAGGGCAGACCTGCAACCGAATTGGCGGCCACCTCTCGTGGTCTGATGCTGCAGGCCAATTCAAACCCGGACCTGGCTGGGGTCTATACGACGTTTTCGGCTGAAAGCCCGCAGTTGTATCTGGATATTGATCGTGAACGACTTTACGCGCTTGGGCTGCAACTGACCGATGTATTCAGTTCATTGGGCAGCGTGTTCGGTCAGGTCTATGTCAATGATTTCAATATGTTCGGTCGGACATGGCGGGTCAACCTGACCGGAGACCAGCAATATCGCGACAAGATTGACGATCTTGGCCGGGTCTATGTTCGTTCGGCCACTGGTGACATGGTACCGGTCAGTGCCTTTGCCACTGTTCGCACGACGGTCGGTCCTGCCTCGATCGAGCGTTATAACAACGTGCGTTCCGCCAAGCTGAACGGTGGGCCGGCCCCGGGTGTCGCTTCGGGATCTGCCCTGCAAGCCATGGAAGATACCGCATCAGCCAGTCTGCCTGACGGCTACGATTATGAATGGACCGGTACTGCCCTGCAGGAAAAGGAAGCTGCCGGGCAAACCGGGATGATCCTGGCGATGGCTGTTCTGTTTGCCTATCTGTTCCTGGTTGGTCTGTATGAAAGCTGGACAATCCCGGTCCCGGTCCTGCTATCGGTAATCTTTGGCGTCTGCGGGGCTTTCCTGGCTCTGCTGTTTGCAGGGTTGTCACTGGATATCTACGCACAGATCGGTTTTGTCGTTCTGATCGCACTTGCGGCGAAAAATGCCATCCTGATCGTCGAATTCGCCAAGGCCCGACGAGAGGAGGGACAGTCCATCATTGACGCTGCAATGGGTGGGGCAGGTGACCGGTTCCGTGCTGTGATGATGACCAGCTTTGCCTTTATCGGTGGGCTGATTCCGCTGGTAACGGCTGAAGGCGCCTCAATGCTCAGCCGCCGTGCGGTTGGCACCGGGGTGGCCGGAGGGATGCTGGCAGCAGCGGTTGTCGGCATCTTCATCATCCCGTCGCTTTATGTCATCTTCCAGACACTCCGTGAGAAAGTTAAAGGCGGATTTGGCTCAAAACCCGAATAGGCCGAGCCACGGCATTCCTTGCCGAGGTATGTCTGACCAGAAACAGATAGGTGATATCAGTTACATATAGCTGTTGAGGGTTGGCGGTGCTTGGTATTCGCCTTCCGCTCAGCGGTTCGCAGGCCAAGGGTATGAAACGTGATCTGATGGTTTCTGCACTGAACTCGGCCATTATTACAGAAGAAGCAGGGAGAATCGTATGTGCATTGTTGCCGCCGGATGATCATCCTTGCGCTTCGGCCAATGATCCCGCATCTGTCCGAACATGGAGGGCGACAAGTCAGGAAGGCAGTATTTACGCGGCGGATCTTTCCATGTCGATATTGCCAGGCTGCGAACCTCGGAGGGCAAGTTCTATGTCTTTGTCGCCATTGACAGGGCCTGCACATTTGCGGTGGCGCAGCTGGTAGAGAAGATGAGCCTTCTGCCCGTGGATATGCGGCTTTCTGAGGAATCCTGATCTGCCAATACAGAAACCATGGTGCAGCTGATACCCTGCCGGGTTTATCTGGGACGGTGAACATGGGCTGATTGCACCATGCCAAAGGCCATCAGCAAAATCATCATTGCAGTTCCGCCATAGCTGACCAGTGGCAGCGGAACCCCTACAACCGGCAGAAGCCCCATTACCATGCCCATGTTGATTGCAAAAAACAGAAAGAACGTTCCTGCGATGCCGATAGTCATCAGGCTGGCAAAGCGGTCGCGGTTGGTCAGTGCGGAATACAGACAAAATCCGACGATAAGTGCATAAAGTGCCAGTAGTGATCCTGCGCCGACGAAACCGAATTCTTCGGCCAGGCTTGTAAAGATGAAATCAGTCTGGCTTTCGGGCAGGAAGTTCAGCCGTGATTGGGTTCCCTGCATGAAGCCCCGTCCCGACCAGCCTCCGGATCCGAGTGCAATCTGCGCCTGCGTGATGTTATAGCCCGCCCCCAGTGGATCGGTTGAAGGGTCAAGGAAAGTATCTATACGGCGAAACTGATAGTCGTGAAGCAGTTGCCAAGAGGTGCCACGGCTTTCCATGACCGTCCAGATCAGCGCAATACCTGCTCCGATGACAGCAACGAAATACCACAGACTGACCCCGGCTGCGAACATGACGATGGCTCCACCCATCAGCAACAGCAGTGATGTGCCGAGGTCAGGTTGTTGCAGGACCAGAGCCGTTGGAACCAGGATCAGTGCAACCGGAAGAAATACCCATAACGGATGTGAAACCTTGTCTAGATCCAGCCAGTCGTAATATGCCGCCAGAATTAGCACCAGTGCAATTTTCATCAGCTCGGACGGTTGCAGCCTGATTGGACCCAGATCCAGCCAGCGTTGCGCTCCCATTCCAACCTGGCCGAATATATCGACAGCAATCAGCAGGATGACGCAGATCAGGTAGGCAAAGACTGAAATGCCGCGCCAGAACCAGATGGGTACAAATCCCAGTGCAACCATGAGGATAATACCGATTGCGAAGCGTTCCATCTGGGGGCGCGCCCAGGTGTCGATATTGCCGCCGGCAACCGAATACAGCATCAGGAACCCGGTAGAAGCGACAGCGGCCAGCAGGAAGACCAGTGGCCAGTTTAGGTAGAATATCTTGCGGATTCCGCGTGGAATTTCGGCAACCTTGTAGTCAAGATAGCTCATCAGGCACGGGTCCGTTCGCTGCTGTTTCCGGCAACTGGGGTGAACAGGCGCATGTTGCGATGCATTTCCTCGATTCTGCCGCGCTGCCCGTCAGGATAGGCGGATAGTGGGGGGACGCCACCCGAAAGCGCATAAAGCAGGATATCGCGTGCTATGGGTGCTGCCGCAGATGAGCCGCCTCCGCCGTGCTCAACCACTAATGAGACAGCGTATTTCGGGGCATGATAAGGAGCATAGCATACGAACAGGGCATGGTCGCGGCGGTTCCATGGCAACTGGTCATTACGGATCACGCCACGGGCACGTTCGGCGGCGGTAATGTTACGGACCTGACTGGTCCCGGTCTTGCCGGCCATGCGCCATTTATCGGTCACGATACGCGACTTGGCTGCAGTACCCGCAGCCGTATTCATTACTGCATCCATTCCACGCCGGGCAATCCGCAAATGACGTGTGTCGATTCCGAGATCCGCGAACTCGGGGGCAGGTTCAGGTATACCGTTAATGGCGCGAACAAGGCGTGGCCTGACCTCCAGCCCGGTTGCGATCCGTGTTGTCATGACGGCCAGCTGTAATGGAGAGGCCAGAACATAACCCTGCCCGATTGAGGCGTTCAGGGAATCTCCGATTACCCAGGATTGGTCATAGCGTTCCTGCTTCCATTTCTTGTCAGGGGCGATGCCGGTAGCGACGGCAGACATGGGCAGATCATGGTCGACACCAATCCCCAGCCGTCGGGCCATTGCTGCGATACGGTCAATTCCGACTGCCCGTGCTGTTTCGTAATAGAAGACATCACAGGATCTTTGCAGGCTTTGGATCGGGTTGATGTGACCGTGCCCGCCCCTGCTCCAGCAGTGGAACTTGCGCCCCCCGACCTCAAGCGCACCGCCACAAAAGAACGAAGTGCCGGGGCCGATGATTCCCGCATCCAGCCCGGCCAGAAGTGTGACCATCTTGAAGGTTGAACCGGGCGGGTACAGGCCCTGCACGGTCTTGTCGGCCAATGGCCTGTGGTCATGTTCCGTCAATGCCCTGTAATCAGCTGATGAAATGCCACGGACAAACAGGTTCGGATCAAAGACGGGCGAAGATGCGATGGCCAGAATATCGCCATTGGTCACGTCCATGACGACAGCCGCAGCAGATTCCTCTCCCAGCCGTTGGACGGCATAGTTCTGCAAACCGGCATCCAGAGTCATCTGGACAGTGGCTCCTTGCTGACCTTCCTGCCGGCTGAGTTCGCGCATTTCCCGTCCGGCGGCGTTCACCTCAACCTTGCGGGTACCTGCCTTGCCACGCAGGATTGGTTCCAGCTTGTTTTCCACGCCGACCTTGCCAAACTGGAATTCCGGCAACATCAGGACCGGATCTGGATCTTCCATCTTGGACAGGTCATAGTCGGAAACACGTCCGACATAGCCCAGAACATGTGAGAAATCACCATTGCGCGGATAGACCCGCGACAAGACCGATTCAGGCTGTATGCCGGGCAGTGCGGGGGCGTTCACGGCAATGGAACTAAATTCGTCCCAACTGAGATGATTTGCAATGCTGACCGGAGTGATGGCACTGCGTTTGGATATCGTTTCCAGCAGATCGGTGACCTCGTCATCAGACATGGGGACCAGCTTGCGCAGCTTGGCCACGACCTGCTCAACATCGCCGGCCAGCTCACGGGTGATGGTGGCGCGGTAATTCTGTTCATTGGTCGCGATGACGGTTCCGTTCCGGTCATGAATCAGCCCGCGAACAGGGGGCAGAAGACGGATCTTGATCGAGTTACCGTCTGAAAGGAGACGGTATTCATCGGCATGCTCAATCTGCATGGAGCGTAACCGCAGTGCCAATGTCCCGATGACTCCGGCCTGAATTGCGCCCAGCATGACACCCCGACGCGAGACGGTCCGGGCACTGTCGAGAATGTCTTTTGGCGATTTGCGCATTAATGCACCATCATTTCGATTTCTGCCGCGCTTAACCGTCGCACGCCGATGACATGAATGATCGCCACAATCAACGGATAGGCGATGACTGTTGTCAGCCAGTACAGGGCGACCGGACCCAGTGCCGGGACTGGCAGCAGGAACACTATCATCATCAGTCTGAAGCCCAGCATCATCAAGCCCATAAGAGCAGAAACCCGCAACCATTCGAACACAAATGCCTGATCAGTCCATGGCTGGGCACGCGGGCGCAGCAACTCCGTGCCGGTCAGGACGAAGAAACTCCATAACCCGAAAGGGCGGCTCAGCATGATGTCTCCGACCAGAATCACGCCGGCGATGACAATTGCCGGCAGTTGATCGGGGCGGCGCAAGATCCAGGCCAGCGTCAGACAGAGGGTCAGGTCCGGGGCAGTGGTGCCAGGCTTGCCCGGGCTGAGTGGCACAAGCTGAAAGAACAGGATCAGGATGCCGATAGTGATATAGGCCGTGACCGCAACAAGGCGACGCTGTCTGATCGGGCCGGTCATGGCCGCGTTACAGTCGTGTTGTCGGAGGAGATCTGTTGTTGGGCGGGGTTGCCGGGTCGGGCGGCAGGGGTCGGAATCTGTGGCCCGATCAGGCCGGGATCCGGGGGCAGGATCAGTGCCCCGCCGTCTTCCAGCCGCTCTGCCGGGTGGCTGCGCAGAACGCGCAGATATTCCAGCGATCCCAGATCGGCTGCCATACGTAAACGCAGGCGTCCGTCGGCCGCCTTGACGACCTGGCCAACCAGGATATCCGGGGGGAAGACACCGCCATCGCCCGAACTGACCACGCGGTCACCGGCTTTTACGCTTTCGGGGTGCTCGATAAAGTCCAGCGTTGGCATCATCGTATTGTCGCCGGTCAGCAGTGCCGTTTCACCGGATCGTTGGATTTCAACCGGGATCCGGGAGGATGGGTCGGTCAGCAGGATAACCCGGCTGGTCTGGTTTCCAACGCCGGAAATCCGGCCAACCAGTCCCAGCCCGTCCATGACAGCCCAGCCATCGACCACGCCATCGCGCTTGCCGACATTCAGCAGGACCGACTGGCGAAAGGCCGTTCCGGAATCGGTCAGGACGATCCCGGTGATTGAGGTCAGTGTCGGGTCCAGCCGGACATTGTTTTGGGCCAAAAGTTTGGCGTTTTGCTGATCCAGCTGTGCGGCAGCTTCTTTCCAGCGTTGCATCATGCGCAACTCGCGCCGTAATTCCCGGTTCTGTTCATAAAGCCGGGAATAGGATTGCAGGCTGGAAATCATGCGCGAAACCTGCGTGACGGGTGTCATTGCCCATTCCATGCCAGGTATGAAGCGATCAATGAAGTCGGACCGCATCGCTTCGGCACGTGGACTGTCAATGCGCCAGAACAGGAAAAGGACAAGCAGAAACAGTGCCAGCAGCCCGATCAGGATGCGGCGGACAGGGGTGGTGAAATCATAACCCTTGCGCGCCATGTGACAGTCCCGGTCTAGCTATCATAATCAATGACGTGGCGCAGCTGCTTTTCGAATTCCAGTGCCTTACCTGTGCCAAGGGCAACGCAACTCATCGGTTGATCGGCAAGGCTGATCGACAGCCCGGTCTGCTCTCGCAGTGCCAGATCAAGTTCCCCCAGCATGGCACCGCCACCGGTCAGCATCACACCACGGTCAACAATATCGGCAGCCAGGTCGGGAGGAGTTGTTTCAAGGGCGACCATGACAGCTTCACAGATCTGCTGGACAGGTTCGGCAAGGGCTTCGGCAACCATGGCTTGCGTGATTTCCAGCTCACGCGGGATGCCGTTCAGCAGGTCACGGCCGCGAACCGGCAGGGTGGCTCCCCGGCCATCATCGGGCATGCGTGCAGTCCCGATCGAAGTCTTGACCCGTTCTGCGGTCTGATCCCCGATCAACAGGTTATGATTGCGGCGCAGGTAGTTGATGATGGCTTCATCCATACGGTCACCGCCGATGCGGACCGAACGGGCATAGACCACATCGCCCAGTGACAGAACGGCAACCTCGGTTGTACCGCCGCCGATATCGACGACCATGCTGCCGGTCGGTTCAGTTATCGGCATGCCGGCACCGATGGCTGCGGCGATGGGTTCAGCAATCAGGCCGGCTTTGCGGGCACCGGCAGACAGGACGGATTGGCGGATTGCCCGCTTTTCAACGGGAGTGGCACCATGGGGAACGCAAACAATGACCTTGGGTTTTGAAAAGGCTGTGCGCTTGAACACTTTCTTGATGAAGTGTTTGATCATTTCCTCGGCGCTGTCGAAGTCCGCGATGACGCCTTCGCGCATTGGACGGATCGCCTCGATACTGCCGGGGGTCCGGCCCAGCATCAGTTTGGCGTCCTCGCCCACGGCCAGGACCTGCTTTTTGCCATCCTTGACATGATACGCGACCACAGAAGGTTCATTGAGGATGATGCCCTTACCCTTCACATAAACCAGCGTATTCGCAGTTCCCAAATCGATTGCGATATCGGTTGAAAACAGCCCGAAGAACGCCATCTGATCTCCCCTTCTGCCACCTTTTCCGGATGGCCTTCCATTGTTCTTTCAGAACAGACACTGCCTTATTGCCCCGATGAGTCGCCTCAACAAGGTGGTGGACGTATAGGCCCTGATTTCGTCGGGGAAAACCCGGAATTTATGACCGTGGCGGGTCGTTGTCGGGATTTTGTGCCGTTATTTTGGCGTTTGATCGTGGATAACTGCTTGAATGGGCTGATGATGTGGTCCGTCATGGTGACCAAAGGTAAGGTGGAAACACCTGATTATTCGGTTTGTTTATATAACAATCACACATGAAAATAAGGCATTGCCCGATATTCCGGGACCCCAAAAGGGCGACCTGCCGGGTCGCCCTTGTATCTGACCAGCTTCAGGCTGATTGTTCGGGATCAGTCAGCGTGGATCATGCGAATACATGCTGACCTGCTTGGCATCGGCATCAGGGCCAACCATGGACCGGCGAACGCGCAGGCGGTTCAGCGCACCGGTATAGGCCTTGACGGACGCAAGGATCGTGTCGGTATCCGATGCCTGCCCCGTTGCGATGCGGCCATCTTCTTCCATGCGGACAGAAACAGTTGCTTGTGCATCGGTGCCTTCGGTTACAGCATGTACCTGATACAGTTGCAGCCGGGCTTCATGTGGATAGATCTGTTTGACGGCGTTGAAAACTGCATCCACGGGTCCGTCCCCTGTGGTTGAAGCCATCTGTTCCTGACCGTCCACAATTAGCGTCAGATCGGCTGTCTGACCATCCGATCCACAGATGACGCGCAAATGTCCGACTTGCAGGAAATCATCTTCGGTATTGGCGGCGCTGTCGGCCATCAGGGCAACAATATCGTCGTCATAGACCTCTTTCTTGCGGTCGGCCAAGGCCTTGAAACGGATGAAGATATCCTTCAGCTGATTGTCGCCAACCTCATATCCGAGATCTTTCAGCTTGGCCCTCAGAGCGGCCCGGCCGGAATGCTTGCCCATGGCGATATTGGTCTCGTTCAATCCGATATCGGCCGGGCGCATGATCTCGAATGTCTCGACATTCTTCAGGACGCCATCCTGATGGATGCCCGATTCATGCAGGAAGGCGTTCTTGCCGACGATGGCCTTGTTGAACTGGACCGGAAAGCCCGAAACTGAAGCGACGCGTCGGGAAATTCCCATGATCCTTGTCGTGTCGATTCCGGTTGAATAGGGCATGATGTCATTGCGTACGCGCATGGCCATCACGACCTCTTCCAAGGCAGTGTTGCCGGCGCGTTCACCCAGGCCGTTGATCGTGCATTCGATCTGACGGGCACCTGCTTCCACGGCGGCCAGGCTGTTGGCTGTCGCCATGCCCAGATCGTTGTGGCAATGGGTGGCAAAGATGATCTCATCCGCGCCGGGAACCCGTTCGATCAGCATACGGATCAGATCGGCGCTTTCACGAGGTGCTGTATAGCCAACCGTATCAGGGATGTTGATCGTGGTTGCGCCGCATTTGATGGCAATTTCCACGACCCGACACAGATAATCATGTTCTGTCCGGGTGGCATCCATAGGGGACCATTGCACATTGTCGCAGAGGTTGCGGGCATGAGACACGGTCTGACCAATCCGTTCAGCCATCTGGTCCATGTCCAGATTTGGAATGGCACGATGCAGTGGAGATGTTCCGATGAAGGTATGAATGCGTGGACGCTTTGCGTGGCGGACAGCTGCCCAGCAGCGGTCGATATCGGGGATTTGTGCACGGGCCAATCCGCAGATGACACTGTTTTTTGTCTGTTTTGCGATTTCAGAGACGGCGGTAAAATCACCTTCCGAGGCGATCGGGAAGCCGGCCTCGATGATGTCCACGCCCATCTCGTCCAGCATGGTGGCAATTTCCAGCTTCTCGGCATGGGACATGGTTGCGCCGGGCGACTGTTCGCCATCGCGCAGGGTGGTGTCAAAGATGTATACGCGGTTCTTGTCGGTCATTGTCTTGCTTCTTTTGGTGAATGGGTCGGTCTTTTCAGGGGCCGGGCGCTTGACCTGACTGAGCGGCGGCCCGGCAGGACCCGCTCAGCGCAGTGTAAGAAGCAGCAGGCCACGGAGGTTCACGGCAAAGCGCACACCGGTCTGCGCGTTGCGGGTGGTGACGATATGTCGCGTCCGTGTCATGTGCGTGACTATACAAGCGGTTGCGACGATGAAAACCCCTAATCTGTATCGGAGTGGGTATTGGGATGCGCGGAAGTGGGTACCTTGGTCCCGGCGCGGATCTTTTCGATCCTTGCAGCCAGTTTTTTGGCCCGGCGGCGATGATAGGCCCGGATAACCGGTACGGTCAGATAATATGCAACCAACCCTGCAACGGTTCCAAGAATAACACCACCGACCAGATAGGGCAGGTAGATGTCGTGAAAAAAGGAATACAGGCGATCCCAGTGTGCTTCCCCGGGGCCAAAGGCGGCATGGGCATTATTCCAGACCTGAGTGCTTGCGTCGGCAAATTCGTTCAGGATCATCTTTGGCGAAAGCTTGCCATGCACGCCAAGTATTTCCCGCCCGACCCAGGTTGAAATATATGCGATGAAAGGGAAGGTGATCGGATTGCCGACAAAGGTGGCCAGTAATGCTGCCAGGATATTACCACCGACCAGCCAGGCGAGGCTGGCTGCTACGATAAAGTGGAATCCGTGCAGGGGGGTAAATGATACGAATACCCCAGCCCCGACACCGCGTCCGATCCGGTGTGGGGGATCAGGTAGGCGACGCAGGCGCAGCAACACATATTGTGATGCACGCAACCATCCCCCACGAGGATAGATCATTTCGGTGGCAATCTGCGAATAGCTGCGGGGTTTGCGACGCTTGAACATCTGTCCGGGATCTTACGGGTTGTTGGTGCAGCGGGGGTGTGGCCTCATGGTGCAAGTTCCGGTCTGAGTAATCGCGTTACCTGCGCCACATCCGATTCCGCTTCGAGCGCGGTCAGAAGTGCATGCAGCTGGTCCATGCCATGCAGTTCGACTTCGATTTGCAGACGATAGAAATCGGGTTTGCGGTCGATAAATACCAGATCCGAGATATTGGCACCCTGCGTGCCGATCAGTGTGCAGATCCTGCCCAGTACTCCGGCATCATGACGAATGGTCACGGATAGCGTAACCGGATAGGATGGAGGATGCCGGCCTTCTCGCCATTGCAGGTCGATCCAGCGTTTCATGTTTTCTTCGCCATCCAGATTGGCAAGAACCGGACAGTCGATGGAATGAATGATGATTCCACGGCCGCGATAGGCGATTCCGACGATGCGTTCACCCGGAAGCGGCTGGCAGCATTGAGCACGACCAAGGGTCTGATCTGCTTCTAGTCCCGCAACCGGGCGCTTGGGGTCAATGGTTTCCTGATGGGTCCCAAGTTCGGGGTACAGGGTGGTCAGGACTTCCTGTGCAGACATTTCGGCACAGCCGATCCGGGCCAGCAACTCATCCGAATCGGGCAGGGCAAGCTTGGATGCTGCAGTCCGTAACGCCTTGTCTGTGACGCGCCGTCCGTGATGTTCGAAGGAAATCCTGACCAGCTCCGTTCCCAGCCGGATCAGCCGGGCACGATCTTCTTCGCGCAAGCTGCGGCGAATAGCGGATTTGGCGCGCCCGGTCTGGACGATCTCCAGCCATGCAGCCTGTGGGCGTTGACCAGCCGCAGTGATGATGTCGACCAGCTGGCCGTTTTTCAGCCGTGTCCACAGAGGTACACGGATCCCGTCTACCTTGGCACCGACTGTGCCGTTGCCAATCCGGGTATGGATTGCATAGGCGAAATCAATCGGGGTTGCCCCCTTTGGCAACTGGATCACATCCCCTTTCGGCGTGAAGATGAAGACCTGATCCGAGTACATCTCCAGCTTCACATGCTCGAGAAACTCGTCATGATCTTCACCACCCAGCCGTTCGTTCAGCTGTGCGATCCATTCGGCCGGGTCTACGGCAAAGGGATTCGTGGACCGGACACCGTCACGGTAGGCCCAGTGTGCGGCCACCCCGGCTTCGGCCACTTCGTGCATCTGACGGGTGCGGATCTGTATTTCTACCCGCTTGCCATCGCGGCCGGTCACAGTCGTATGGATGGAGCGGTAGCCATTGGACTTTGGCTGGCTGATGTAATCCTTGAAGCGGCCTGGGACGGCACGCCAGCGGCGATGAGTCAGGCCAAGCGCCCGGTAACATTCCGATTCTGTGCCGACGATGACGCGAAAACCGTAAATATCCGATAGCCGGGAAAAGGTCAGTTGCTTTTCCTGCATTTTGCGCCAGACGCTGAAGGGACGTTTCGCGCGGCCATAGACGTTGGCTTCAATCCCTTCGCGGTCAAGTTCGCTCCGGATATCGGCCGTGATCTTGGCAATGACGTCGCCTGATTCTTTTTGCAGGGTCAGGAAACGGCGAATGATGGAATTACGTGCCTCGGAATTGATGACTTTGAATGCAAGATCTTCCAGTTCCTCGCGCATCCACTGCATGCCCATGCGTCCTGCCAGTGGGGCATAGATATCCATTGTTTCGCGGGCTTTCTTGACCTGCTTTTCCGGCTTCATCGCCCGGATTGTGCGCATATTGTGCAGGCGGTCCGCCAGCTTGACCAGAATGACGCGCAGGTCGCGTGTCATGGCCATGAAAAGTTTTCGGAAATTTTCTGCCTGCTTGGAATGGCTGCCTGTCAGCTGCAGGTTAGTCAGTTTGGTGACCCCGTCGACAAGATCGGCAACCTCGCGTCCGAATTTTTCGGATACATCGGCCCATGTCGAACGTGTATCCTCAATCGTGTCGTGCAAGAGCGCGGTTATGATCGTGGCATCATCAAGCCGCATTTCGGTCAGGATGGCGGCAACGGCGATGGGATGGGTGAAATAAGGCTCGCCCGAATGCCGGAGCTGACCTTCATGCATCTGCTGACCATAGGCAAATGCCTTGCGAATCAGCGCTTCATCGGTTCGTGGATTGTAGTTGCGGATCAGCGCGAGAAGGTCTTCGACGTCAAACTTTTCCAATCGAAGACCCCGTTCCGTTCGATACTCACTTCCGCTGGTTGGCTTCCAGCATCATCCGCAGCATCTTTTCTTCCGATTCTTCATCGGCGGGCTTTGGACGGTCGATTTCAGCACCGAGAAGCAGGGCCATTGCGTCTTCTTCCGGTTCATCAACTTCAATCTGGGTCTGGCTGGATTCGATCATCCGTTCACGCAGATCATCAACCTGCTGAGTTTCTTCCGCAATTTCGCGCAGGGCAACGACAGGATTCTTGTCATTGTCGCGTTCCACGCTCAGGGTGCTGCCGGTCGCGATTTCGCGGGAACGATGTGCGGCAAGCATTACCAAGTCGAAACGGTTCGGCACCTTGTCAACGCAGTCTTCAACGGTCACGCGAGCCATGAATCACCTATCGGTTCGAATCAGATCAGAAGCGGAAACGGTTAATTGGTCAGTTCCGTATGGATTGTCAAGCATAATACGCAGTGATTTGCGATCAGTTGCAGGCAGGGCAGTCAGCATTTCCATTACGGTCAGATCCAGACGGGGGTGACGCCATCCCGGTGCTATATCGGCCAGTGGTGCCAGGACAAAGGCACGGTCCTGCAAGCGTGGATGGGGCAGGATCAACTGGTCGGGTGCCTGCATCATCTGCTGATCAGGCGACAGGTTTCGCCAGCGGTCATGCCCGGGTATATCGGGCACGACCAGTTGATCCATGGCGATCAGGTCGAGGTCGATCCCGCGGGCGGCCCACCGGTGGCCATCACGATGCCGTCCCAGAAGAGCTTCAATCCGGTGTAGTACGGCGAGGGTTTTCTCCGGGTTGAGACTACTACGCAGGGTTGCGCAGGCATTGATGTAATCCGGGCCGCTGTCGGGGGGATGTGCTGGCGTTACGTAAAGACGGGAAACTGCCTGAATGATTATATCCGGCTGATCCGAAATCAACCCAAGGGCGATTCGCAGGGTTTCCGCAGGAGGACCTGCCGAAGAAGACAAGTTTGCCCCAAGGGCGATCAAGGCTAGGTTTGCAGACATTCTGGTTTCGGCAATCGTTTCCAGTAATTGGAAATGTCATTTGATACGTCGGAGGAGGCGTGTCGAGGGAGAAAACGTGTTCTACAAAGACGACCGACTTGCGCTGTTCATAGATGGTGCGAACCTTTATGCGGCAGCAAAATCATTAGGATTTGATATAGATTATAAGCTTCTGCGGCAGGAATTTGAGCGTCGCGGAAAGTTGCTTCGTGCTTACTATTATACGGCGCTTCTGGAAAATGAAGAATATTCGCCAATTCGTCCTTTGGTTGATTGGCTGCAATATAACGGCTATGCGCTCGTGACCAAGACGGCCAAGGAGTACACTGATGCTCTTGGGCGGCGGAAGATCAAGGGGAATATGGATATCGAACTGACCGTCGATGCCATGGAACTTGCACCCCGGCTGGATCACGCAGTCCTGTTTTCCGGGGATGGTGATTTCCGGCCCTTGGTCGAGGCATTGCAGCGGCAGGGTGTACGGGTTTCCGTGGTGTCGACAACCCGTAGTCAGCCGCCGATGATCGCCGATGAATTGCGCCGTCAGGCCGATAATTTTATCGAACTGGATGCCTTGCGCGACGTAATAGGCCGCCCTCCCCGCGAGGTGAACATGCGGGAGGAGCAGGAAATCGTGACCTGAGGCTGAAGTCTGGCAATATACCTGCCTGTCGTCGGTTCAGCCTTTAGGTGACAGCCGGAACAGTCCGCCACGATCTTCGTCGGTGACGACCCAGATGGCACCGTCAGGGCCGACCTGTACGTCACGGATCCGGCCGATTTGCGGATCAAGTCGTTCCTCGCCCGTAACCCTGTCGCCCTCCAGTTTCAGGCGAACCAGTGCTGGCGGGTTCATTGCTCCGATCAGCAGATCATCCTGCCAGTCAGGAAACAGTGTTCCGTCATAGAAAGCTGCGCCTGAGGGCGCGATGACTGGGTCCCAGTAGTAAACCGGTTGTTCCATACCATCTCTGGCGGTGATGCCGTCATTGACTGGTGTGTCGTCATAATTGAGGCCATAAGAAATCACTGGCCAGCCGTAATTCTTGCCTGCTTCGGGACGGTTCAGTTCGTCCCCGCCCTTTGGGCCATGTTCGACTGTCCATATCTGACCTTCGGCGTCCAGTGCAGCCGCCTGTATATTGCGCAAGCCGCTGGCATAGATTTCAGGCAGGATGGTATCAGCCCCGGCAAAGGGATTGTCGACGGGGATTTCGCCGGTGGAAGAAACCCGGACAAGCTTGCCCAGATGATTATCCATTTCCTGAGATGTGTCACGGATCGGGGTATCGGACCTTTCGCCGAGGGTTATGTACAGGGTTCCATCCGCTGCGGGCAGGATGCGGCTGCCGAAATGTCTGCTGCCATCATAGGCTGGGGCTTGCCGGAAGATGACGGTTACGTCCGAGACCGAGTGTCCGTCCCCGGACAAGGTCATGCTGGCGACGGTGGTGCCATTCCCGGTTTCACGTGGTTCAGCATAGCTGAGAAAGATTGTACGTGAACTTTCGAAATCGGTGGCGACTGCGACATCCAGCAATCCGCCTTGTTCACGGGCATCGACTTCGGGGATGCCGGTTACGTCACTGAGGGTACCGTTTTTCCACAGGCGCAGCCGCCCCGGACGTTCGGTGATCAGGGCTGATTCGTCGGGCAGGAAGGCAATGGCCCATGGATGTGAAAGGCCTTCGACCATGGGATCGACCTTCAATGTCACATTGCTGTGCATGGCCGGTGTTCGGGTCTGTTCCGGGAAGGCAGGCTGATAGGTGGTATTGGGTTCAGGCTGTGGCCAAGGCTTTGCATATGAGGCTGTGCAGGCAAGCAGGGCGGCGATGACGGCAGGAAGCAGGCGTTGCATCTCGTATCTCCGGCTGTGGTTTGAAATCCTGCATCATAACGTTCGGGATTGCGGCAGGGTTCACTGGATTTTCCCCGTCGGTCAGGTTACGCCCACTGCATGGAACATGCGAAGCCCCCTCTGACGGTTTATCTTGCTGCCCCGCGCGGTTTTTGCGCGGGAGTTGATCGCGCCATCAAGATTGTGGAAATGGCCCTGCAGAAGTGGGGGGCTCCAGTCTATGTGCGGCATGAGATCGTGCATAACAAGTTTGTCGTGGATGGTCTGCGTGACAAGGGGGCTGTTTTTGTCGAGGAACTGGATGAATGCCCGGATGACCGGCCAGTGATTTTTTCGGCGCATGGTGTACCCAAGGCGATCCCGGCCGAGGCGCAAAGGCGTGAAATGGTTTATGTCGATGCGACCTGTCCGCTGGTTTCCAAGGTTCATGTCGAGGCCGAGCGCCATCATGCAGGCGGTTTGCAGATGGTCATGATCGGCCATGCCGGTCATCCCGAAGTGCTGGGTACGATGGGGCAATTGCCTGAGGGTGAGGTTCTGTTGGTTGAAACAGTCAGTGATGTGGCGCAAATCATCCCGAGAGATCCGCAACGGCTGGCCTTTATCACCCAGACCACATTATCTGTTGATGATACCGCTGCGATCGTTGCCGCACTTCAGGCTCGTTTCCCGGCGATTATCGGACCGGCCAAGGAAGATATCTGTTACGCCACCACCAACCGGCAGGCGGCGGTCAAGGCGGTGGCCCCGAAGATTGATGCGCTTTTGGTGATCGGGGCACCGAACAGTTCCAATTCACGCCGCCTGGTTGAGGTCGGCAAGGCCGCAGGTTGTGCTTATAGCCAGCTTGTCATGCGGGCCGGCCAGATTGACTGGCGAGCCATGGAGGGTGCCCGTGCAGTTGGTGTGACGGCTGGAGCCAGCGCCCCCGAGGTGCTGATTAACGAGGTCATCGACGCCTTCCGCGTCCGGTTCGACGTCACCGTCGATATCGTTGAGACCGCGCAGGAAAATGTCGAATTCAAGGTCCCCCGCGTCTTGCGCGAGCCCGCCTGATCGGGCCTTATCGCGCTGACCCCGACAGGCGGGGCAGGGTGATTGGTGATGATGAAACTTTATTCGATGCCCTCATCGGGCAATTCCTACAAGGTACGGCTGTTGCTGGCGCTTCTGGACCGTCAGGTTGATATTATTGACGTCGAGGACAGTTCCCCAGCCATTGCGACCGCCAGGGACGAGGGCCGTCTGCCCTTCGGCAAGGCGCCGGTTCTGGAACTGGGCGATGGCCGACTGCTGCCTGAATCCAACGCAATCCTGTGCTGGCTGGGCGAGGGCAGCACCTTTGTGCCGGCCGACCCCGTCCCGTCCTGAAGGCACAGATGCTGTCATGGATGTTCTGGGAGCAGAATCAGCATGAAGGCACCGTCGCGGTCCGCGCCGCGCTGAACACCTATCCGCAGCGCCGCCACCTTGTCACGCCGGAACGCATGGCCGACCTGCTGGAACGCGGCCACGCATTGTTGCAAATCATGGAGGATCGGCTGTCGGCCCATGACTGGCTGGCCGGCGACGGCATCACCCTCGCCGATATCTGCCTTTATGGATACACCCACAGGGCGGGAGAGCTGGGCGGATTTGACATGTCGCGCTTTCCCGGCATCAATGCATGGCTGGCACGCATTTCCGGATTGCCGGGTTACAAGGGATTAAGTGAATGAGCTGGGACTATCTTCTGACTGCCTTCATCGTCTGCCTCGCGCCGGGGATTGGCGTCGTCTATACGCTTTCGACCACGCTTGGCGGTGGTTTTCGTGCCGGGTTCTGGGCGGCTACCGGCTGTACCATTGCAACAGTGGTTCATATGGTCGTGGCCATGGCAGGTCTGGCGGCTGTTCTGCATACCAGTGCCGTGCTGTTCCAGATCATCAAATTTGCTGGTGTCGCCTATCTCCTGTGGATGGCTTGGGCGGTGTTGAAAGATCACGGTGGCCTTTCAGTCCATCCGGCGGAACCGGCATCCGTCAGGCAACTGGTCCGTCGCGGTATTCTTCTGAATATCCTGAACCCAAAACTGCCAATGTTCTTCGTAGCCTTCATTCCGCAATTCATGCCACCGGGTGCGGGCACCGGGATGTTGTTGCAACTTGGTGCGGGTTTCGCCGTCATGACCTTCGTTGTATTCATGAGCTACGTAACCCTTGCTGTGACCGGGCGTCAGCGTGTGCTGAACAGCGAGATTGCCATGAACTGGATGCGCCGCGCCTTTGCCGCCAGCTTTGCGCTTCTTGGCCTGAAGCTTGCCACAGAACGTGCATGAGGCCTGGACCCCTGACCACCGGCCACACCACCACTGGCGGGCGGCATGGGGTGTTGTTGCACGTATCCGGTTGTCGTTGGCCCTGTGCTGTCCGTGCGGTGCCGGTTCTGTTTCTTGTGCTGATGGCGGACTTCATCATCAGGTCCAGACAGGCGATCGCGCCTGGCTCGTCCTGATTCCTGCGCTTGATTTCTTGTCCATACGCGCGGGGCTCATGCCTGAATGATGGCCGGGCCTGAAGCTTGGCTTTACGGTCCTTGTCGTGGTCCTTTTGTTTGCCTCGGGTCTGGTCTATTAGCTCCGGCATGAGCGAATTATTTGCATGGACTGACGGGGCTTGTTCTGGCAATCCCGGGCCCGGTGGTTGGGGCGTCCTGATGCGTGCCATGAACGGAGAAGCTATCGTCAAAGAACGTGAATTATCCGGTGGTGAAGCCAATACAACCAATAACCGTATGGAACTGATGGCTGCCATTTCCGCACTTGAGGTTCTAACCAGACCGTCTTCCATCATGATCACTACCGACTCGGCCTATGTAAAAAACGGTGTGACCGGATGGATTCATGGCTGGAAGAAAAACGGCTGGAAGACTGCTGATCGCAAGCCTGTCAAGAATGTGGATCTTTGGCAGCGACTGGATACGGCACAATCGCGACATGATGTCAGCTGGGCGTGGATCAAAGGTCATGCCGGGCATCCGGAAAATGAACGTGCTGACGAATTGGCGCGCACGGGTATGGCGCCCTACAAGCCATAACCGGTGAGCCGCCTATTTGGTCTGACCAGACTTCATCAGATCAGCCAGTCCGGCAAATGGCTTGCGGGTATCCCCACTGGTGCCATCGTCATTCGGATCTGTGGCTTCCTGAGGCATCTCCGCATCAGGTAGACGGGGATTGACCGGCAGGGCCAGGGCCAGGGCTTCCATGGCGATTGCACCGAGTTCGATCCACTGGCCCAATATTTCAATATTTTCATCGCCCATTTCGATCTCATCCTCTTCAGGGGGGGCGATATGCGGAGAAAAGGTGAGTGACACATCTTCCGATAAAGATGTATGAACCGGTTCCAGCGTAATTACGCAGGGCTGGGTAATGTCAGCCTCAAGCAGTCCGTTCAGGATCCATTCATCTGCACCGGACGCCTGAACTGTGCCTGAAAACCGCATTTTGGACAAGGCAGTCAGATCCAGTTCCGCCGCAATGGCGGTGCGCGCCGCAGTGCCGGGGGTAAGATTGAATTCATTGGCGTGGTTGGGTGACAGATGCGCTACCCGCAGCCGTTCTGACAGAATATTACGTGCTGACATGAGCCTTTCCAAATGTATTCCGAATACTAGGCCCTGATGTTCTTGAGCCAACCGGCTGAGTTTGCTAAGCCAAGCAAGCGGCGTCAACAGGGGCCGCGCATCAGGCGGGAATGACATAGTATGATACCGATCCGCGGCCTTGTTATCGCACTGGCAATGCTCATTACTGCCTGCGTGCCGGTTTATCGCCATCATGGCTATATTCCGCCCGAAACCGATCTGGCGCAGGTCGTTGTCGGTCAAACCAACCGGGCTGAGCTGGAAATGCTGATTGGGCGGCCATCGTCGCAGGGGCTTCTGGAGGGCTCCGGGTGGTATTATGTCGGTTCCCGCTGGCGACATTATGGTGCGCTGAGGCCGCAGGAGGTCAGTCGCGAAGTGGTTGCGATCAGCTTTGCTCCGGACGGGATCGTGACTAATGTCGAACGCTATGGCTTGCGTGATGGGCGGATTGTTGTCCTGTCGCGGCGTGTGACTGATTCGGGCGTCGTGTCGGTCAGCATCATTCGCCAGATCCTGGGCAATGTTGGTAACTTCAATCCAGCAAGTGCACTGGAATAATAGCAGACCCGGGCGGATTTCCCATCCGAGCTGCGTAAAATTGCTCTTGCTGCAAGAAGATTACCCTTCAGCCGGGACGAAACGCAGGGCAACCCCGTTGATACAATAGCGCAAACCGGTAGGCGGCGGCCCGTCAGGGAACACGTGTCCCAGATGTGCGTCGCACTGATGGCAGCGTACCTCGGTCCTGACCATGCCATGGCTGTGGTCGGCATGTTCGTCGATCTTTCCGCCGGGGGTATGGAAGCTGGGCCAGCCGCAATGGCTTTCGAACTTTGTATCCTGTGCAAATAATTCCGCACCACAACAAACGCAGGCAAAATATCCTTCGTCTTTGGGGAAGCCGGGATGAGAGAATGCACGCTCAGTTCCGGCCTGACGGGTTACGAAATATTCTTCACGGCTGAGTTGCTCACGCCATTCGGTGTCTGTCTTCTTTATCTTGGTCAATGTATTCTCCTGTTGCGCCTTCAATCCAAGATAGGATTATGGATGTCGGTAACAAGTGAATATGCGGTGTGACACCCGTGGAGTGGGATTGATGATGCTGTGCAAGGGCCTCTACCGGGCACGCCTTACTGAAACAGAGGATGACCTGCGTGCTGCTCAGCGGTTGCGCTGGCTGGCTTTTGTCGGCCGGCACGGTGGTGTATCGGATCCTGATTGTGCAATTGATACCGATGAATTCGATCAGACCTGTCTGCATATGCTGATTGAAGATCAGCGCAGCAACCAGTTGCTGGCGACATTCCGTTTCATGCTGCTGCAAAGTGGGGCAGAGATCGAACGCAGCTATTCCGCCAGCCAGTATGATCTGGCTGCATTGCGGGAGTTTTCCGGACAGATGGTTGAAATGGGACGCTTTTGCATTCACCCTCAACACCATGATCCGGATATCCTGCGGATATCCTGGGGGGCGATGACCCGATTTATCGATGATCATGATGTACAGCTCTTGTTTGGCTGCTCATCCTTTTCGGGGACTGACATACAGGGTTATGCTGATACCTTTGCCTTGCTGAAAGAACGTCATCTGGGGCCGGGGCGCTGGCTGCCCCGGGTGAAGGCACCCAAGGTTTTCCGCTTTGCCCGTATGTTGCGGCAGGTCAAACCGGATCTGAGGCGGGCACAGGCGGGGCTGCCACCATTACTGCGTAGCTACCTGATGATGGGGGGATGGGTCAGTGACCATGCTGTGGTTGATGACAGGATGAATACGCTGCATGTCTTTACCGGACTGGAAATTGCGTCTATTCCGCCCGGACGGCAAAGGCTTTTGCGAGAGGTCGCAGGGTAGTCTGATGAATGATTTCGGGGGGAACTTGGCACAGGGGGGCACAGCCCCTTGATCTGCCGCTCAGAACCCGAATTTCAGCCGGTGCACGATGCCCAGCCGGATTGAAGGCTGACTTTCATCCATGACAATCGGGCTGTCAGCGGCATCTCCGACGACCCGGGAATATTTGACCTCACCCAGAACGGCTGTATTCGCCGCAATCCGATAACGCGCCTCCAGAATGGCTGAAGCCGTATTGATGCCGCCATCAAGTGTATAGGCGGTGTAATTTGTACGTGCGGCCTCTGCCGAGGAGATGCCGAAATAGGTCTGGTTGAAGTTATCATCACCGTAACCGGCTTCCAGACCTGCCCACAGGATCAGGCGATCAGTCGGCTCAAAGCGATACCTTGCGCCGAATTCACCGGCAATGCCGTTATGGCCGCCAAAGCCCTTGCGGACAGTGGCATAGGCAGAAGCTGCGCCAATGCGGTAGGTTGCTTTGATACCCAGCTCATAGGCACGGTCGATCTCGTTCAGGCCTAGCAGGTTGTTATCCATGTCCTCTTCGCGCTTGCCAATCGAATCGACGTTTGGCTTGATCGAGAGACCCGGCTTGTCGTTATCCCCTTCACCGCCAATGGTCAGGTTGCGCAGGATGAACCAGGGTGAGGTGTCATATTCATCGGAACCGGGATAGGCTGGCTTATAGCTTGCCCCCAGACCAAGATCCACGGCAACCGTTTCCTGAGCCATGACAGGCGCGGCGCTTGAAAGGGCAATGATCAGCAGCAGTGGAAGCTTCATGATGGTTCCCGAGGTGACAAGGTTACATTCCATTAGGTGCCAAGCATGGACACAAAAAGCAAGCATCAGTTTCATAGCGGGATCCGCATGCAGGGGGCGTGGCCCTGCATGCGGTCACATGTCTGGGGGAATCCTGTGGAGCTTAGTTGCTTTCGGCGCGTTCCAGTTGTTCCATCGCTTCTACCCATAAAGCTTCGGCACGGATCATGGCGTCAGATGCTTCGGCATGTTTGCGGCCCCACTTTTCGGCCTCGGCAGGGTTGTCGTAAAGTGTGGGATCCGCCATCTTCGCCCCAAGCTTGTCCAGCATTTCGGTCAGTTTTGTGACCCTTTCTTCGGCCTTGCGCACTCCGGACCGCAGTTCAAGGATTTCGTCTCTGCCCGCGCGTTTGGGTGCTGGTTGCGGTGCAGCCTTTACCGGCTTGTCTTCGTGGCTGGTCAGCAGCATGGCGCGATAATCATCCAGATCGCCCTGCCATGGTACGACGCTCCCCTGATCGACCAGCCATAACCGGTCTGCGGCCAATGATAACAGGTGCATGTCATGACTGACCAGAATTACTGCGCCGGTATAATCGTTCAGAGCCTCGGTCAGTGCCTCGCGGGATTCGATGTCCAGATGGTTTGTCGGTTCGTCGAGAACCAGAAGGTGAGGGGCATCAATGGTGGCTATCAGTAGTGACAACCGTGCCTTTTGCCCGCCCGACAGCTGGCCGACGGCTATTCCGGCCTGCGCTTCCATCAGTCCGAAACCGGCCAGACGAGCCCGTAACCTGGCCGGTGTTTCGCCCGGGCGCAGCCGGCGGATGTGATCCTGTGGGGTATCTGTCAGGACCAGTTCATCCACCTGATGCTGGGCGAAATATCCCACGCGCAGCTTGCCTGAACGTGCCATCTGCCCGGTCATGGGGGACAGTTTTTCTGCCAGCAGCTTTGATAAGGTGGATTTGCCCTGGCCGTTGCGCCCCAGAAGTGCGATCCGGTCGTCCTGATCTATGCGCAGGTTCAGGTGGTGAAGTATCTCGCGGCCATCATAACCGACACTTACCCCCTCCATGGAGATGATCGGTGGTGAGATTTGTTCCGGGGCAGGGAAGGTGAAGCGGTGAAATTTTGTTTCCTCCGGAGGGGTGATCGGCTCCATTTTCGCGATCATCTTGATCCGTGCCTGCGCCTGTTTGGCCTTGGTTGCCTTGGCTCGGAAGCGGTCAACAAAACTTTGCAGATGTTCACGCCGGGCTTCCTGCTTTTTGGCCTGTGCTGTCTGTAAGGCGCGCTTTTCTGCCCGGACCTGTGCAAACTGGTCGTAGCCGCCGCCGTACAGGACCAGCCTGCGCTCTTCGAGATGCAGGATATGGCCGACGGCACGGTTCAGAAGTCCGCGATCGTGGCTGATGATAATGACCGTGTGCGGATACCGTGCCAGATAGCTTTCCAGCCAGAGTGCACCTTCCAGATCCAGATAGTTCGTTGGTTCATCCAGTAACAGCAGGTCCGGTTGTGAAAACAGGACACCGGCAAGGGCCACGCGCATGCGCCAGCCACCCGAATAATCGGCGGTCGGCCGTTGCTGGTCGCTGTCCGAAAAACCCAGCCCCTTCAGGATGGTGGCGGCGCGGGCTTCGGCAGACCATGCGTCGATATCGGTCAGACGGGTCTGAATTTCGGCGATGCGGGCAGGGTCTATGGAGGTGTCAGCCTCGGTCAGAAGGTATGCACGTTCAGTGTCGGCGTCCAGAACCGTGTCCAGAACGCTGCGGGCGGTGCCGGGCGCTTCTTGTGCAATGCCTCCGATCCGGGAGCGGGGGGGCAAGGTAATTGCACCGTCATCCAGTGATATTTCGCCTCTGATCAGCCGGAACAAGGTTGTTTTACCGGCCCCATTCGGTCCGACCAGTCCGACCTTGTGGCCTGCCGGAATTGTTGCTGATGCATGTTCAAACAAGGACCGGCCGGCAATGGAATAGGATATGTCGTCGATACGCAGCATGATGGTGCCATGACGCAGGTGACGGGTTGCGTCAATGGGGCAATACCCTTTCACTGTACCTGAGGCCGAAGAACACCAGAAAGGCGGTGGCTATGAGAAATGTTCTGTATCTTTTGCTGATTTCTGTTGTTCTTACAGGCTCTCCTGCTGTTGCAGACGAACCGGATTGGGCTGCGATCATGGCCGAAACCGCATGAGATTGGCATCCCGGTGATCTGATCTTCAGGAACAGCCTCAATGATACTGATGATATGATCCGTGATGCAGAGGGGGGAGAATGGGCTTCGGTCGGGATCATGCGCTCGTCCAGTGGCAGTCCCCGCGTGGTATATGTGGATCAGGAGGAAGGCGTCACGGAGGTGATGATCGAAGAGTTTATTGATGGCCTTTCGGATGATGAATATGCGGTTTATCGCATTCCGGCACTCGACCCGAATGTTCCCGTCCCGGAGAACAAATGAGGCAAGCGTCGATATCCTAGTTTGCCCTGCTTACTACCTATGAAGCAGCCTACGATAATCTGATGTTGCTGGGGAATGATAGTTATTACAATGCGGAACTGCCATATGTGGCCGCCCTGAACTTTGGTGTGGTTTTGGCAACGCCGGTTGCGCTTGAGAAGCTTGGGGCGCAGAGTCCGGCCTTACTGGATGCATTGTTAACGGATTGGAAAGAACATCCGTTTTGCATTGTTGCGGCTTCGCGGGAAGAATGCTGGGATGCAATTAAGGGAATATCGGTGGTGACACCAGCCCTGCTGACAGGATCCGATTCCGTGACCCGCGTTTTCCCGGGCTGAGATATGATTGAGGGCCGGCCTGTCACGGCTTTTCAACATTCCGCCCCCATGTTATTCGCCGCCCATAATTTTCACGCGGGTTGGCCCCGCGCCCTTCTGACGGAGTATTCCCATGGCTACCGAGCGTACGCTTTCTATCATCAAACCCGATGCTACCAAGCGCAACCTGACCGGCAAGATCGTTGCGAAATTTGAAGATGCCGGTCTGCGCGTTGTCGCGTCCAAGCGCATTCACCTGTCGGCGGCACAAGCCGGCGCTTTCTATGCCGAACATGCTGAACGTCCTTTCTATGGTGAACTGGTTGAATTCATGTCTTCGCAACCGGTTGTCGTACAGGTGCTGGAGGGTGAAGGCGCCATTGCGAAAAACCGTGAGGTGATGGGTGCGACTGACCCGGCGGAAGCTGCTGCCGGTACGATCCGTAAGGATTTTGCGCTGTCGAAGGGTGAAAACTCGGTTCACGGATCGGACAGCCCGGAATCGGCAGCCCGTGAAGTTGCTTTCTTCTTTTCGGGTCTTGAACTGGTCGGCTGATCCTGCCGGCAGGTTATTTCGGATAGAGGGCGTGGCCGGATGGTTCGCGCCCTTTGACATTGCCGTACCCCTTGTTGCCGGGTTAGGACGGATGGAACGCGAGAAGGGGGTAAGGTCATGCGCGCATTTGTTTTTCCCGGTCAGGGTGCCCAATCCATCGGCATGGGGCGCGAATTGGCCGACGCCTGTCCTGCGGCAATGGATGTGTTTCGTGAAGTTGATGAGGCGCTTGGGGAAAATCTTTCTTCCCTGATCTGGGAAGGTGATGCAGAGGAACTGACGCTGACCCGCAACGCACAGCCTGCCCTGATGGCGACTTCAATGGCTGCATTTCGGGCCCTGGAAAGCGAAGGTATCAATATTGCCCATGCCGATTATATCGCGGGTCATTCACTTGGCGAATATTCGGCTCTGTGTGCTGCTGGTGCGCTGAGCCTTGAGGATACGGCCCGGCTTTTGCGCCTGCGTGGACAGGCCATGCAGGATGCCGTGCCGGTGGGTGTGGGTGGCATGGCGGCAATCCTCGGGCTGGATTTCACCACAGTGGATGAAATTGCCCGTGAGGCTGCTGGTGAAGAGGTCTGCCAGGCCGCAAATGATAATGATCCTGCACAGGTGGTTATTTCTGGTCACAGGGATGCTGTGGAACGTGCGGCGGCACTTGCCAGGGAACGCGGGGCCAAACGTGCGCTGATGCTGCCGGTCTCGGCACCGTTTCATTGTGTGTTGATGCAGCCTGCGGCGGCTGCGATGTCGGATGCACTGGCTGCGGTCGATATCCAGCCCCCTGCGGTGCCGGTTATTGCCAATGTCCGGGCCGAACCGGTGATTGAGCCCGGTGCCATTCGCCGCTTGTTGGTCGAGCAGGTCACCGGATCGGTGCGCTGGCGCGAATCGATCCGGTTCCTGGCGGATGCGGGTGTCACCGAATTCTGGGAAATTGGTGCCGGTAAGGCGCTTTCGGGCATGATCAAACGTATCGCAAAAGATGCTGAAACACATGTTGTCGGAACGCCGGCGGATATCGTTGCGCTTAAGGGGTGAGGCATGCGCTCAATAGGCATCCTTGGTGGTATGTCATGGGTTTCGACCGCACATTACTATGCGATGCTCAATCGTATGGCTGCCGAACGCATGGGTGGACTGCATTCGGCACAGATATTGCTGCATTCGGTTGATTTCGCGCCCATTGCCCAGATGCAGAAGGATGATGACTGGCATGAGGCGGGCCTTATTCTGGCGGATGCGGCGCGCGGGCTGGAACGTGCTGGCGCCGGGCTGCTGCTGATTGCGGCGAATACCATGCATCTGGTGGCGGATCAGGTGGCTGAAGCCGTTGATCTGCCGCTGATCCATATTGCCGATGCAACGGCGGATGCGATCTCTGCCACGGGATTGCGTCGTCCCGGCCTGATTACAACAGCCTATACCATGGAACGGCGCTTCTATCGTGAACGACTGGAAGCCGCCGGGCTGGAACCAGTTCTGCCAGACGCAAGAACGCGTACCGAGATCCATCGTATCATCTTTGACGAACTGGTTCGTGATGATGTGCGTGATGACAGCCGTCGTGTTTATGAGGATATCGCTGCTGCCATTGTGGCTGATGGTGCTGACTGCATCATCCTTGGCTGTACCGAGGTCGGGTTGCTGCTGAATGCCGGAAATGTTTCGGTGCCGGTTTTTGATACCGTTGAAATTCATTGCCGGGCGGCTTTGGAAGCCGCCTGTTTCGAGACAGGAGAAATCTATGTTTGATCTGACGGGAAAACATGTGCTGGTTACCGGAGCGTCCGGTGGAATCGGAGGTGCCGTAGCCGAGGTACTTTATGCTGCGGGCGCAACCATTGCCCTGTCGGGCACGCGTGAAGCGCCCCTGACGGAACTTGCCGGCAGGCTGGGCGAACGCGCCCATGTCGTAACCGCAAATCTGGGGAATGCCGAAGCTGTTGAAGCTCTGCCCAAGGCCGCTGCGGAAGCAATGGGGGGGGGGGTTGATATCCTTGTCAACAACGCGGGTATTACGCGTGATAATCTGTTTATGCGCATGTCTGATGAGGAATGGGCGCAGGTGATTGATGTCAACCTGACATCAACCTTTCGGCTGGCCCGCGGAGTTCTGCGCGGAATGATGAAGGCCCGCTGGGGTCGGATCGTGAATATTACGTCCGTTGTCGGTGCGACAGGTAATCCGGGACAAGGGAACTATGCCGCCGCCAAGGCGGGGCTTGTCGGTATGTCAAAGTCGCTGGCCTATGAGGTTGCCAGCCGTGGAATTACCGTGAACTGCGTGGCTCCCGGTTTTATTGCGACGGCCATGACTGACAAACTGAACGAGGAACAGAAGAGCAAGATCCTGACCCAGATCCCCGTAGGAGCTATGGGTTCGCCGGCTGATATTGCTTCTGCTGTGCTGTATCTTGCCAGTGCTGAGGCTGGCTATGTGACCGGGGCGACATTACATGTCAATGGCGGTATGGCAATGCTGTGACGGGCCTTTTGCGAGTGCCGTTCAATCACCGTACAGTGCTGCGTTGCAGCGTTGAATTTGGGCAAAAGCGGTTGCAAGGCCCTGCGCGGCTGCTATATGCCCGTCTGGAAGCCAGTGGGTAGTTGCCCGCAAACCTTGGGCATATGCCCGTGAACATGAGGGAAAAACATGAGCGATATCGCTGATCGCGTGAAAAAAATCGTCGTCGAACACCTTGGTGTGGATGAGGACAAAGTGGTTGAATCCGCTTCGTTCATCGATGATCTGGGTGCGGACAGCCTCGACACGGTCGAGCTGGTCATGGCGTTCGAAGAGGAATTCGGTATCGAAATCCCGGATGATGCTGCCGAAACCATTCAAACGTTTGGCGACGCTGTGAACTTTATCAAGGGCGCTGTCTGATTCAGGCTTTGGCCGGATTTTACGAAAGCGGCGCTGTCAGGCGCCGCTTTTTTTATATGCCATCAGATATGTTGGTAGATCCGGAACGGGTTAGATGGCAGGGACGTTTCCGTCAGGGGCTATATTTGCCGTTACTGCCGTAATGTCTGACCCTATTCAGGGTTGGCGGGTTCGTCTACTTGGGAATCAATTATTTTCTGTAGCAACATATTGGTCTG
The DNA here is from genome assembly GCA_047971845.1 of Paracoccus sp. (in: a-proteobacteria). Taxonomy (GTDB): domain Bacteria; phylum Pseudomonadota; class Alphaproteobacteria; order Rhodobacterales; family Rhodobacteraceae; genus Paracoccus. Next base: position 41,693 of record JBKEAB010000086.1, read on the forward strand.
AACTTGCTGTTCCACTCCGGAAAAGGTGGCCAGTTGTACAGCAAAATCTGCCCCATCCATTGGGTTTAGTGGATCCTGATTCTTGATCTGTGTGGCCAGCATTGTCAGAAATGTTGTAAAATCCCCTTCAGTCAGCCCCGCTTTCTTTGTGTGATCAGGGGAATTGGTACTTGTTGTTCTGATTGGTGCAACAGAGGAGGTGGTCAGCATTTTGTATCCTTTTATTTCCTGAGATCATAGCCGCATATCCAGGCTGCGTATGGGAACTAATCGTATGCTGCGGCTGTCTTGTTGGCCCCTGTCAGGAGAAGGCGTAGCTGAAAAATCAGGATGGTTGTCAGCCTTATGCCTGTGTCGTTCTTCGTTTTGCTTCTTGTGTTCTTCATTGAAGCTAAATGTTGCATTGTTCATACCCAGTTGCATCAGTTCAGCAGACAAGGTTGTGATATTCCGTCGGAGTAGTGATAAAGTTTCAGGGTGGCTTGCCGTTATATTTATTGAAGTTTCATTCCCTGAATGGCTGAATGTAAATTTCAATTTGCCTAGTTCATCAGGGGATAGAGTTAATTCAATTTCATTCGATGTTGGTATAGATCTAATGATTATTTCAGATATTTTTTGAATTAATGGTTCTGATGGTAAATGAAATTGAGAGATATTTTGTGAATTAAGGGCTTTATCCAGAGGTGTGCTGGCATTACCTGTTGCAAAATTACTTGGCACTTCGGTGAGGTGAGTAAAAGACGAACTCTCCAAGCCATCATAATAGGAGGTTGTTTCCCTTACTGTCGTGTGTTGTATGTATTCTAACTGTGGGCTTAAGATATATCTGTCTTTATTGGTGAAAATTGATACATTGCTAATCTCTGATTCTTCGTAAGAGGTAATATTTTTATTAAAAATTAAATTTATATTAGAAGGGAAATATTTTAATAATACTTTAGGCTTCTTGTCGGCTCTGTCCCTTACTGACAGATTTTCATTTTCAAGACGGTTTTCTTTGAGAAGGTTTATTTCTATTGGATTATAACCCTCAATAGGGGGAAGCTCATCTTGATGTACATAATGGGTATAATATTCATTAATAAATATGCTTTGATATTCTGAATTGGAAGTAAATTGATTATCTTCCACTTTATATTTAGGGGAGGTGGTTTCTATATCAATATCGTTGCTGGTGGGCAGTGTGCATATTTTTTTACAATCATGTTCTTCTTTTATGAAAATTTCTTTGGTGAAGATATCTGTTTCTGTTAAGCTATTATCTGACTGAGGTCGGCCGTGCATTTCTGGTTTTTGGGTGTGGTATCCTTCCCCTTTCCGTATGGGATTTTCTGGATTGATTCTTATACTCATATGGCAGGTATAACCGGTTTGGGTTAATAAATATCTACCGGGGTATTCCTGCGTGGTGTTTATCAGGAAGGAAATGATTTATCTGTCGGATTGAAGCCGTGAGGGTTTCCTTCATGCATTCTAAAAAATGATACCACCGGCATCAGAAGGTGGTCTCACTTTGAATGTTTGACACAAGGGAAAGATTCCGGACAGAGGCAATGAGGGGCAGGTACTATGCTTGCTTGCAGAATAACCGCAGTATTGTGGTGGTTTAGCCCTTTGCCTTGACGACTTGCAAAAGAGGCATGATGTCGGGCATTTCCGGCCCATGTGCCTGTCCGGTCAATGCTTTGCGCAAGGGCATGAACAGTCCTTTACCCTTGCGACCAGTGATGTCCCTGACCTGCTTGGTCCACTCGCCCCAGGTTTCGTCTGTATAAGGCGGAGGAGGGAGCAGCTTCATGGCATCAGCGATGAAATCAGCATCCTCGGGGGCAATGTCAGGATCGGCACCCTTGCTGAATATCATCCACCATCCGGCCAGATCATCCAGCTTGGTGATATTCTGGCTGGCGACGCGCCAAAAGCGCCCGGCCAGGTTATCCGGCACGCCCAATGCGGAAATCCGGTCCTTTACGGCATTGAAAGGCAGGGATTGATTGCGGGTGCGGGTCAGGGGCCACAGGTCCTCAGCGTCAAATTTTGTCGGAGAGGCCCCGAAATTCGACAGGTCGAAAGTTTCAGCAACCTCATCCATGGACAGCAGTTCAACCGGCAGGCTTGATCCCAGCCGGGACATCATCGACACTAGAGCTTCGGGGGCAACGCCGGCTTCACGCAAGTCCCTGATTGCCAGCGATCCCAGCCGTTTTGACAGCTCTTCGCCCTGTGCTCCGGTCAGCAGGCTGTGATGGGCAAAGTCAGGAACCTTGCCGCCTATTGCCTCGATGATCTGGATCTGCGTGGCGGTATTGGTGACGTGGTCAGCCCCGCGTACGATATCGGTCACACCCATGTCGGTGTCGTCGACTGAGGACGCAAAGGTATAAAGCACCTGTCCGTCGGCGCGGATCAGCACCGGGTCGGACACGGATGCAGCATCTATGGAAATCGGTCCCAGAATCCCGTCTGTCCATTCGATCCGGTTGTGATCCAGCTGAAAGCGCCAGTAGCCCTGCCGTCCTTCGGCGCACAGTTTCTTACGGTCGGTATCGGAAAGGGCCAGTCCGGCACGATCATAGACCGGGGGCTTTCCCATATTCAGCTGCTTCTTGCGCTTCAGGTCCAGTTCGCCGGGTGTTTCGAAGACTTCATACAGCTTGCCTTTGGTGCGCAGGTCTTCCTTGACCTGCTCATACCGGTCCAGTCGCTTCGATTGCTGTTCTATCCGGTCCCATGTAATCCCCAGCCATTCCAGATCGCGCCGGATGCCGTCCATGTATTCCTGCTTTGAGCGTTCACGATCAGTATCGTCGAAACGCAGGATGAAGGTTCCCCCTGCCTTGCGTGCAATCAGGAAGTTGAACAGTGCGGCGCGCAGGTTGCCGACATGAATATGCCCTGTGGGCGATGGCGCAAAGCGGGTGGTAATCATTGGCCTGTTCCTTTGGACCTGCTTTCTCTTTCATACGGGGCTGATTTTGTCCATATCAGGAACAAACGGGGGAAGATGATGACTGACTGGAACGACCACAATGCACCCTCTGCCGGAGCAATCGAAACCATTGCCCGCCATGTGATCTCGACCCTGCCTAAAGCCTTTGCGCCGCATGCGAGGGATATCGTCCTGCGGGTAGAGGAGTTTGCCGGGGATGAAATGCTGGATGAACTGGAAATAGATGACCCGCTGGAACTGACCGGGATTTATGATGGTATCCCGATGACTGAAAAATCCACCAGTTTTCCGCAGCATTTTCCCGATACAATCTGGCTGTTTCGTCGCGCCATCATTGATGAATGGGCTGAGCGTGAGAATGTCACGTTATCCAATCTGGTTGCTCACGTGACTGTACATGAACTTGCCCACCATTTCGGATGGTCCGATGAGGATATTGCAAAAATTGACAGATGGTGGGAATGATTCAGGTTCCGGTCCCAACTGAACCTGTCTTTATCCCGTATCTTCCGGATTGCTGTGCGGAAGGATCACGGGTTTGAAGCTGAGATATGATCATTGCTGCCGATATTATCCGGGGGCTGGAATATCTGCTGTTTCTTCACATCTGCAAATGTCGGTGGATCTCAGGTGTTGAGATCCGCGAAGCAGCGTCCTTCCGTGGTAAGCTGGCGGATCAGAGGTGGTATGGTCCAGCTCTGGGGATCATGGGCGGCGAGCGATTCATATTCCTTCAGAAGGGTTGGCAACCCCCATTCATCGGCGAGCTGCATTGGGCCGCCGCGCCAGCGGGGGAAGCCGTAACCATGGATCAGGACAAGGTCTATGTCTGCAGGATGGTTGGCGATGCCTTCCGCGACAATATCGGTGGCTTCAGCGATCATTGATAATGCCAGCCTGCGGGCAATTTCATCATGAGTGAATTTCTGGCGGGTGATCCCTGCATCAGAGGATGCCTTGCGTACTTCGTCGTCTACGGTTCCGGACGGAACGGGCTTGCCATCGCTGTAATCGTACCAGCCTGCACCCGTCTTGCGGCCAAGGCGATTGAGGTTTTCAACCATGTTATCGGCAATGGGGACGTAACGGCCCCGAAACGCTTCACCCGCGCTGCGTTTGCGTTTGCGGTTGGCGTAGGCGATGTCCAGCCCTGACAGGTCCTGCGCAGCATAGGGACCCATAGCCATGCCAAAATTGACCATGGCGCTGTCGACCTGTGCCGGAAACGACCCTTCCAGCAGCAATACGTCCGCAGTCTGGCGATAGCGGGTCAGAATGCGGTTGCCGATGAAGCCGTCGCAAACCCCGGCCTCGACAGCAATCTTGCCAAGCTGTCTGGTCAGGGAAAATGCCGTTGCCAGTGTCTGTTTTGCCGTATCCCGGGCGCGGATTACCTCGACCAGCTTCATCAGGTGGGCGGGGGCGAAAAAATGCAGACCCAGAAAGCGTTGTGGGTCGGGAACCACCTCCGCGATCCTGTTGACATCAAGATAGGATGTGTTGGTTGCCAGAAATGTATCCTGCGGGAGGTCACGGCCGAACCGCTCAAACAGGTTGCGTTTTACCTCAAGGTCTTCAAAGATCGCTTCAATGGCGATATCGACCCTTGGTAAGGCGGTGTCTGATCCACTGATAAAGTGGAAGGTGTCGGATTGACGACGATCAGATTCAGCCAGCGTCATCTTGCCACGTTTGACGGCTTCGTTGAATAGCTTGCCGACATTGGTCCGGGCGCGTGCTTCGGCCCCGGCATCGTTTTCCAGGAGCGTAATCTCGATACCTGCACTGTTGAGTGCATAGGCGATGGCCGCCCCCATGGTTCCGCCGCCTGCAACAAGTGCATGGTTGATCGGTGTCGGCTCCAGCTTTCTTAATTCGGCCGACACTCCTGCGCCGCGTTCGGAAAAGAAGACATGGCGCAGTGCACGTGCCTGTGCGCCAGTCCGGAGATCAAGAAAGGCAGCACGTTCGCGGGCCATGCCATCTGGCACAGATAATTCTGCTGCTGCTTCCATCAGTCCGATTGCAGTCAACGGGGCGATCTGGCCACGCATCCGCTTGGTGACTGTTTCGCGTGCAGAACTGACAGCCTCGGGTACATGTGCGGGATTGGGCAGGTCATCAATGACCGGGCCGAGCCTGTCAATATCCAGGGCCAGTGCGGCGGCCAGTGGACTATCGGCAACGGCATCCACCATACCCTCGGCAAGCGCGGCCTTGCCTTTCAACGTTTTGCCCATGCTGATCAGGGGCAGCGCCCTTTCCAGTCCGATCAACCGGGGCAGGCGTTGTGTGCCGCCTGATCCGGGAACAACCCCAAGCGTGACTTCGGGCAGACCGATTATGGCATCGGGTGTGGTAATGCGATAACGGCAGGCCAGTGCAATTTCATAGCCCCCCCCAAGAGCTGCACCATTGATTGCTGCGATGGCGGGCAGGGTGGATAATGCGCTCAGGATGTCGGGGAGATGTGGCTCCAGTGCCGGGCCGTCAAATTCCTTTGCATCTGCGCCTGCGACAAAGGCCCGGCCTGCACCCGTGATGATGATGCGGTCGATCCTTCCTTTGGCCAATGCGGCCTGTGCTGCTTCGCATGCCAGGACCATTCCGATGCGCACCGCTTGTGAAATGACATTCACAGGCGGGTTACTGATGGTCAGTACCATTGCATTATTGCGGAACTCACTGGAAACGGGGCTGGTCATATGCGGGTCCTTACTGGTCATCCTGGCAGAATATCCGGATCGCGTTGCGATATCTGAGCAGGGTATAGCAGATTCGTTACAATCGACACATAATATTGAAAGGACAGCCGGATTGCTTGTTCCCGGCAGGATTTCCGCCGGTGAAACGGATATTCAGGTATTGGCCGGACCCAGCTGGACGATCCGTTCGGCCAGGCGACGCATCTTCTCGGTCTCATCCAGGCTGGCTGTCAGGATATGGCGTAGTGATCCGCCGGGATCGGTATCTTCGAACCGGCCACCGGAATGCAGGTCCCATGCGGCGATGCGGAAGGCATTTTTGCGCTGATGGATGCCAAGCTCGGTACTGCGTGAAACAGATTGGCGGACTGCCTGATTCAGATCTGCCGGAGGCAGTTTTGTGGCGATATCAGGAAAGGCCTGCACCATCATTGTGACCATCTGTTGCAGGTTTTTCTCTATCCGGGTTGCACGCATGGCTTCAAGTTCAGCTGGCTGTAATGTGAATGGGGTGTTCCCCCAGACCGGCTTTTGTGGCTGCGGGCCAGCAGTATAGATGCATAGTCTGTCCCGGGGCAGGTCTGGCACCAGTAATGCGTCGATCTGTCCGCCTTCGCGTGGAAAGAACCAGCGGGCGCGGTCATTACTGGCTGCGGATGCATTGAAATAAGCGATGGCACTGGCTGGTTCCCAGAAGCGGAAGAAGAATGTGTTTCCATCAGCCTGTACCCGCAGGAAGCGGCGGAAATGCTTTTGCAATGCTTTCAGATCAAGATTGGACAGCAGCAATAACCCCGGCCGTTTTGACCACATGGCCCATGGCAGTTGTCCATTGTTCAGAAAGTCCCGCATAAACACGCCGTTCAGGTCCAGTCTGACCAGATAGGGTGCAACATCACGTAATTCTTCGGCCTTGGCACCCATGAACAGGGATAATGCTTCGACCTGCCGGCTTTCGATTCGCTCGGGCAAGCCAGGCAAGCTGGCGGCATCCAGCAGCGCAATGACCGGACCGCGCCCTGCCAGGTGGTCAGTCAGATGCTGCCGGGAAATAAATTCCTGACCACTTAATGTCACGACACACTGCCTAACTCGCCTGTATGAGGCGTGAACTAACGGGAGACTACCTCATTCGTTCTATCGACAATATCAGGCAGCATTCAACCCGGCTGCCGGGAAATGGCATACCATTCAGACAGACGGGCATTTATGCGCAATTTTTCGCGCAGATACGTGACTTATGGTGGCCGGGGGAAAGCTGTTTTATGCTCACTTGCAGCCTGGCTTGGCATCATGATCTCCTTCCCGGGAAGCGGGCCTGCTCATGGCAGGTTCTCTGCTGCTGAAGGTGGGGTGATCAGTATTGCCGTCTCGACCTTTGCCGGGTGGGGACCTAATGTGGGGTCAGGATGACTGCCCTGTAATATTTGTACAGGGCGCAAGGATATCGCCGGCGGAACTGTTGCAGTCCTTTGTTGCCGGTATGGAGCAGAAGAAGAAGCGGTGCAGGATTGTGCCGCCAGAACTGGGACCATAACATGGATAATTTACCGCATTACGGGTTGATCGGACTGGGCACGATGGGGGCTGCTCTGGCGTTGAATATGGCTGAACAGGGGTTCCCCATTGCCGTTTTCAACCGGACAGGGTCCGTGACCGACATGTTCATGGCGTCGGCCGGAACCTTGGCGTCACGTCTGGTGCCTGCGAAAACGTTACAGGAATTTGTTGCGGCGATTGCCCCGCCCCGTGCCATTATCCTGATGGTGCCGGCCGGGCCGGTGGTCGATGCCCAGATTGATGCATTGCGCCTGCTTCTGGGTGAGGGTGATCTGATCATAGATGCGGGCAATGCCAATTACACCGATACCGAACGGCGGGTTGCCGCCGTCAGGGGTGAAATTTTCAATATCATGGGGATTGGAGTGTCCGGCGGTGAAGAGGGTGCCCGTCATGGGCCATCAATCATGGCTGGGGGTGATATTGCGCATTGGCAGCGCATGGCACCGCTTCTTGAAGCGATTTCGGCAAAATATGCGAATATACCCTGTGCTGCCCTGATGGGTCAGGGAGGGGCAGGGCATTTCGTGAAAATGGTTCATAACGGCATCGAATATGCCGATATGCAGATGATTGCGGAAGTCTACAGCCTGATGCGGGATGGGCTGGGGTTTGATACCCGCCGGATCGCGGAAACGTTCGAAACATGGGACAAGGGTCGGCTCGCTTCATATCTGATTGAGATTTCGGGTAAGGTTGCAAGGGCGGTCGATCCGGTTTCGGGAGAGCCGATGCTGGATATCATCCGGGACGCTGCCGGTCAGAAAGGCACAGGCCGTTGGACTGTGATTGAGGCACAGCATCTTGCCGTGCCGGTTCCGGTTATAGAGGCTGCCGTGGCTGCCCGTAACATTTCGGCACGGCTGGAGGAACGTAACAAGGGCGCGGGCGCTTTCGGAGGCCTGCCATATCGGCTGCCGGAAGGGGCCCTGGATCCCGCCGTGCTGGAAAAGGCGCTGATTGCGGGGAAGATACTCTGCTATGCGCAGGGCTTCGACATGCTGGCGCGCGCGGCCGCCGAATTTTCATGGTCCCTACCCATGTCGACGATTGCCCGGATCTGGCGTGCGGGCTGTATCATCCGTTCGGACATGCTTAATGACATGGCTGCCGCTCTGGAGGCCATTCCGGGTGACAACCTGATTTTTGCAGAGCCATTTTCGACCCTATTGCGTGAAAATGAGCCTGCATTGCGCGAAACCGTCATTGCCGCGACCCGGTCCGGGATTGCCATTCCTGCATTGTCGTCGGGATTGTGGTGGTTTGACAGCATGCGGACCCGCTGTGGCCCGGCAAACCTGATCCAGGCTCAGCGGGATTTCTTTGGTGCGCATGGGTTTGAACGGCTGGATGGGGTGGATGCACCGCATGGCCCGTGGGGACAGCAGTCTGGCTGATTTTGCCGGAATAATCATATTCCTCCGCAGATACGATGTTCTGCGGGGGAATGAGTCTGGATTTCAGGCAGGATCAGAACATCGTATTGTCGTTTGCAGTTTCTTGCGGAATGTTTTGGATAACATCCCAATGTTCCACGATCTGTCCGCCTTTAACCCGGAAAATGTCGATAACGGCCTGTGCCGGAGCCTTGTCTCCGTTAGTCGATTCGATATGCAGCCAGACCAGATCGCCATCAGCTGCCGAACGTACGATCCGGGCCCGGGATTCCGGATTTTCGGAAAAGAAGCCGGAGAAATAGCTGACCAGGGGGGCGCGTCCGTCCGGGACCTGAGGGTTATGTTGAATGTAATCCTCGGTGATCAGTTCACTGGCTGCGGAAATGTCATGCTGATTGAAGAAACGGTCATAGAATTCGATAACGAGTTCCCGGTTTGCTTCTTCCTGTGTCGTGTCACGGGGGGCGGAGTCTGCCAATGCCGGAAATGCGGTCAGGATACCTGCAATCAGGATGAATGTCAGAAAAGCGTGCTTCATCGTTTGTTTCCTTCTGAAAAATCAATAACCGACAGTGAAGCGCTGGCGGATATGGGCGGGTTTTTCCACCTCGTCCACCATGGCAATGGCATAATCCTCAAATGATATGGAGGAGCCGGATTCATTGGCCAGAAGCCGGTCTTTTCCCAGTCGGAACCTCCCGGTTCGCTGACCTGCCACAAATTCGGCGGACGGTGACAGGAAGGTCCAGTCCAGATCATCGGTCGATTGCAGCAGGGTCAGAAAGGTGGCGCCGCCTTCTGCCTCGGTACGGTATGCATCGGGAAAATCCGGGCTGTCGATCAGCCGTTGTCCCGATGCGGTTTCAAGGCTGCCGGCCCCACCGACGACCAGATAACGTTTCACGCCGGATCCGCGTATGGCGGCAATCAGTTTTTCCGGGTCGGAAGCCGAGAAATGAACAGAACTGATAACGGCATCGTGTCCGGCCAGAAGTGAGGACAGGCTGTCCGGATCGGAAATTTCACCTTGCCGGGCCGTGACGCCGGGGAGTACGGTAATTCTTTCCGGCGCACGGGCAATTGCCGTGATTTGATGGCCCCGGCTGGAGAGCTCCTTGAGGATCCGTGAGCCGGCATTTCCTGACGCACCGATAAGCGCAATATGTGCCATGAATATTTCCTTATATATTAAAAGTCTCTTATGTAGACCTGATCTAATTTGTTGACTTTAAGTTGCCAAGAAGGCATTTCTGCGTGACATGGTCAGTACCGTGTGACCAGCTGAATGAGGCCTGCCTTGCCTGTACCTCCGAACTTTGATCCGGCTAATTGCCCAATTCGTGATGTGCTGGATCGCTTGGGAGATCAGTGGAGTTTCCTTGTCCTTGATGCGCTTGCCGGCGGGACCCGGCGGTTCAATGAATTGCTGCGGATGATTGGTGATATATCAAAACAGATGCTGTCACGGACGTTGCGGCGGCTGGAAGAAGATGGGTTTGTCACGCGCACTATCCATGCGGAAGTGCCACCGCGTGTCGAATATACCCTGACCGGGCTGGGAAAGTCGATCCTTGGCCCGGTTGATGCATTGGTCAAATGGGCCGAAGCGCATCATGATCTGATCCGGGCTTCGCGTGCGGCTTATGGTGCTGCCGGGAAATGACATTGCTTAACGGAAAATGGCCAGGCCCGGTCTGGTCAGACTGGCAGGAAGGTTGTTGATTTCAGTTCTTCCATCGACAAAAGCGCCGTAACGTTGAAGATTTTCACTTCAGCGATCAGGGCCTGATAAAAGGCGTCGTAGGCGCGGGCGTCTGAGACGCGCAGCTTGACGATATAGTCGATTTCCCCTGCGAGACGGTGTGCCTCCAACACTTCTGGCCGTGCCTGAAGGGCGGTGAGAAAACGCTTCTGCCAATCGGCCTCATGTTCACTGGTGCGGATCAGCACAAAGAAACATGTCCCCCGCCCGACGGCATCGGGGTCCAGAATTACGGTCTGTTTCTTGATGACGCCTGCATCTTTCAGCTTGCGGATCCGGTTCCAGACCGGGGTTTTCGATGACCCGACCTTGCGGGCGATATCATCCAGTGACTGGCTGGCATCGTCCTGAAGCTCGGTCAGGATTTTCCGGTCCAGCCCATCAAGGCGGAGTTTCTTTTCACTCGGCTCACTCATGGCGGGGCTTTGTCCTTTTTGACGCTTGCACGGGAACAATATTCCTTATCTTACTAAGATACTAGCTTCTTTCTGGAAAAATATCCCATATTATGGCGAAGAAGAATGGAGATTCGCCATGGCCCGCGCTTTTGAGCCTGTTGTCATATCAGCCAATGATCTTTTTGACGGCCGCGTCATCTACCTGACTGGTCAGGATGACTGGGTGCCGTATCTGCGTCAGGCAGAACTGATTACCGATGAAGAACATGCCCGGCAACGTATGGCCCATGCCGAGGCGACGTCATCAGACAAGGCTGTCGGCGTTTTTCTGGCACCGGCACGTGTCGGGACGGATGGGCCTGAACCGGCTCACCCGCGAGAAACATTCCGTGCCAATGGGCCTTCCAATTATTTCCACGGCAAGCAGGCAGAAAAAGTGTAATGTATCACCATTCTGAATTTGACCGGGCCTTCGTCATCGACCGCGCCCAGCGGTTTCGTGATCAGGTAAACCGCCGCATCTCCGGTGCGCTGACCGAAGATGAATTCCGTCCGTTGCGTCTGATGAATGGCGTTTATCTGCAATTACACGCCTATATGTTCCGGATTGCCATCCCCTATGGTACGATCAACCCTGACCAGATGCGGCGGCTGGCCTATATCGCGGATCGCTGGGACAAGGGGTATGGTCATTTTACGACCCGTCAGAATATCCAGTTCAACTGGCCCAGGCTGGTTGATATTCCCGATATGATGGACAGTCTGGCCGAGGTTGGAATGCACGCCATCCAGACTTCGGGGAATACGATCCGGAACGTGACCGCGGACCATTTCGCGGGCGCTGCGGCAGATGAGATTGCTGATCCGCGCCCCTATGCCGAACTGATCCGGCAGTGGTCTACGGACCATCCGGAATTCCAGTTCCTGCCGCGCAAGTTCAAGATTGGCGTGACTGGCAGTCCGAATGACCGGGCCGTGGTCAAGTCGCATGATATCGGTCTGCGGATGCTGGAACAGGACGGTCAGATCGGGTTTGAGGTATCCGTTGGTGGCGGTCTGGGGCGCACGCCGCTGGTTGGCAAGGTCGTGCGTGATTTCGTACCTGCCGTTGATCTCCTGCCCTATCTGGAAGCGATTCTGTCTGCCTATAATACGGTTGGCCGCCGGGATAACAAATTCAAGGCGCGGCTGAAGATTGCGGTACACGAATTGGGTATCGACAAGATTCGTGAACTGGTTGAGGCCCGGTTTGCCGAAATTCGTCTGCAATTCGATGGTTCGGATCAGGATATTCTGGCAGAAATCGCCGCGCAGTTCACATCTCCCGATCTGGTTTCAGGCCGTGCTACCGCAGGATATGAGACATTGCGTGAGGCAGACCCGGTTTTCCGTTCGTGGACCGATACCAACCTGACGGCACATCGCGATCAGGATCATGCCATTGTCACGATTTCGCTGAAAAAGCACGGCGCGACGCCAGGTGATGCAACCTCGGATCAGATGCGACTGCTGGCGGATCTGGCAGAACGGTTTGGTCATGGTGACCTGCGGATCAGCCATGAACAAAATGTCGTGCTGCCACATGTCCATCGTGCCGACCTGCCGGTCCTGTATGCGACCTTGCGCGATGCCGGTCTGGCGACGGCGAATATCGGGCTGATCAGTGATATTATTGCCTGCCCCGGTATGGACTATTGTACATTGGCAACTGCGCGGTCGATTCCGATTGCCCAACAGATTGCAACCCGCTTTGATGAACTGAAGCTGGAACACGAAATCGGAGAGATGAAGATCAAAATCTCAGGCTGCATCAATGCCTGCGGGCATCACCATGTCGGTCATATCGGGATTCTCGGACTCGACCGGGCGGGGGTAGAAAACTATCAGGTGACGCTTGGTGGTGACGGGACCGAAACCATGTCAGTCGGTGAACGTGCCGGACCGGGTTTTTCCAAAGATGAGATCATTCCTGCGATTGAACGTCTGGTCGGTGCTTACCTGAAAATCCGTGAAGCAGCTGATGAGACATTTCTGGAAACCTATCGCCGGACAGGGCCCGCCCCGTTTAAGGCGGCGCTCTATCCTGAAAAGGAGGCTGCGTAATGGCACAGGTTGTTACCATTCCAACCCGTCCGGCCAGGATCGCCGCCCTGAATAAGCGCTATCGCCACCGGGCGGCAATTCAGGTTCTGCGGAATTCCCTGTCGGATCCGGATCTGGGTCGGGTGGCGATGGTGTCGTCCTTCGGGGCAGATTCTGTGGCGTTGTTGCATATGGTTTCGCTGATTGACCGGAATACTCCGGTATTGTTCATTGATACGCAGATGCTGTTTCCCGAAACGTTGGCCTATCAATCACAGGTGGCCGCACGGCTGGGGCTGACGGATCTGCGGATCATCCGGGCGGCACCTGCCGCAATTGCTGCCGCCGATTCTGATGGCGATTTGCACAGGTTTGATCCGGATGCCTGCTGTGATATGCGCAAGACCGTTCCGTTGAACAGGGCACTGGCGGATTTCGACAGCTGGATGACGGGGCGCAAGCGCTTTCAGGGCGGAACCCGGACTGAACTCGAATTCTTCGAGGCGGATCCAGCCGGCCCGCGCATCAAGATTAACCCTCTGGCGCATTGGAGTGCGCGTGACGTCGCCGATTATATCGTCAATAATGACTTGCCCCGCCACCCGCTCGTGGCCAAGGGCTATCCGTCAATCGGGTGCATGCCCTGCACCAGCCCGGTTGTGGAAGGCGAGGATCCGCGTGCCGGACGCTGGCGTGGTCAGGATAAGACTGAATGTGGAATTCATTTCGTGAACGGTAAGCTGCAACGTATCAAGCCAGCCGCTTTCGAACCTCAGGATGGCCAGCCGGTTTTAGTCCGTGATAATGGTTTTGGCCCTGAAGACTGGACCGGTCCGATCCTTGATCTGGCCCCTGATGCCGATCTGGATGATCCGAACCTGCATTATCGTGATGCGACGATGATCCGGGTGGCGTTTCCCAGCTTTTCTGATGGTCGTGGTTTTACGCTGGCCAGACGCCTGCGGATGGCGGGCTACAAGGGACGTTTGCGTGCCGCGGGCCATGTCATTGCTGATCAGTTTCCGATGGCCCGCCGTTCGGGCTTTGATGAAGTGGAAATCGACGCCGGTCTTGCACGTCGTCAGCCATGGGAACTATGGCAGCGTTCGGCCGGTGTCGCGCCGTCCTATCTGACGCGTCTGGGCCGTCGCGCCTGAGGGTCTCCGTTACGTCATGCTTGCCCTGATCAGAGGGCGCCGCAATGATGATGGGAAAACCCGAGGAGGAGTTGCTCATCATGTCCCTGCCGCCCATTCTGTCCAAGCTGCGTATTCCGGTCATAGCATCTCCGATGTTCATCATTTCCGGACCGGATCTGGTCATTGCCCAGTGCAAGGCCGGGATTGTCGGCAGTTTTCCGGCGCTGAATGCGCGTGAAAAGGATGGTGATCCGATCCTGCTGGAAGCATGGCTGACCCGGATCAATGAGGAACTGGACCGCCATAATCAGGCGAATCCTGACCAACCTGCCGCACCCTTTGCAGTCAACCAGATTGTGCATCGTTCCAATGCCCGATTGGAACGCGATATTGAGGTCTGTGTAAAGCACAAGGTGCCGTTGTGGATTACCTCATTGGGTGCCCGGCCCGAGGTGAACGAGGCCGCCCATTCCGTTGGTGGCGTTGTTTTACATGATATCATCAATAATACCTTTGCTCATAAAGCGATTGAAAAGGGTGCTGATGGGCTGATCGCGGTGGCGGCAGGGGCAGGTGGTCATGCCGGGATGCAGTCCCCCTTTGCGCTGCTTCAGGAAATCCGGCAGTGGTTTGACGGGCCGCTGGCGCTGTCCGGGTCAATCGCGACAGGGCGTGCCGTTCTGGCAGCACAGGCGGCGGGGGCCGATCTGGCTTATATCGGCAGCCCCTTCATCGCGACAGCGGAAGCCAATGCGGTGTCTGATTACAAGCAGATGATCTGTGATTCCGGTGCGGAAGACATTGTGTACTCATCACTTTTTACCGGTGTACATGGGAATTATCTGAAACCTTCGATCCGCAATGCCGGAATGGATCCCGACAACCTGGAGCATGCTGATCCCTCTTCGATGAATTTCGACAAGGGTGCGGAGAAACCCAAGGCATGGAGTGCAATCTGGGGGGCAGGACAGGGTATCGGCGCGATCAACCGGGTTCAGTCTGCCGGAGACTATGTTGACCAACTGGCCCGGCAATATACTGAAACCCGTCAGGATTTGCTGGGCTGAACCTGATTGTCTGACCCTGCTGGGGCGCTGTTGAGAAGATGGACTGCCGTATCGTTTATTTCGGAAAGCGGGCCATAAAAGATCAGTGCAGGCGCAGGGCTTGGTCCATCGCGATGCAGTGTTGCGGCAAGCTCGGTGACAGAGCCCCGGCGCAGACGTTGTCCTTTCTGAGTGACTGACTCGACAATCAGGGCCGGTGTTTCAGGTGGCAGACCATGGGCAATCAGTCCCTTGGTCAGGTCCGGGAAGCTGCGCTGACCCATGAAAATGACGGTAACCGCTTTTGGATCGGCAAGAGCGGCCCAGTTCAGGTCTGACGGCAGCTTTCCGGTTATATCTGCGCCGGTCAGGTATTGAACCCGCCGCGCTGTTAACCGTCGGGTCAGGGGTAATCCGGCCATGGCTGCGGCAGCATTGACTGATGATACTCCGGGGACGATCTCGAATGGGATGCCTGCACCACGTACGGCGGCCAGTTCTTCCTCAAGCCGACCGAACATGCCGGCATCGCCGGATTTCAGTCGGACCACACGGTAACCGGTACGGGCATGGCTCAGAATCAGTGCATTCACGGCTTCCTGCTTGGTGCTAGGCTGGCCGGCGCGTTTTCCAACCCCGATCAGCCTAGCCGATTCTGCAAGTGCAAGGATCGGGCCGGAAGACAGATCATCGTACAGGACCACATCTGCCCGTGCCAGCCGGTCGGCTGCCCGGCGGGTCAGTAATTCGGGATCTCCGGGTCCTGACGAGACAAAGGATACGAAACTGCTCATATAGCCTGCGTCGCGCGATTTCAGTGCATTGGCAAGTGGGTATTATCTGTTAAACTATACTTGGGCCAGAATTTCCGGGGTCGTTACACTATGACAGAGTTCAGCCTTGATAACTTTCTGCCCTATTTGCTGAATAATGCAGCAGAAACGACAAGCCGGGCCTTTTCCGATCACTATCGCAAGACCTATGGATTGAGCCGGGCCCAATGGCGCATCATGGCGCATCTTGGCAGTCTGGGTGACCTGACCGCATCTGATATCTGTACGCGCGGTTTTCTGGAAAAATCGAAGGTATCACGTGCCGTGGTAGGGCTGGAAGAAGCCGGAATGCTGCATCGGGTTACTTCCGAGGCCGACCGTCGGGCTGAGGTTCTGTCGCTGACCGGGAAGGGGCAGAGAACCTATGATGATCTGTCGGCGCATGCGCTTGCTTTCCAGTCAACACTGGTTGGGCGCCTGGGTCAGGAACGGGCAGATGTCCTGACAGCCATGATGCATGAACTGATAGACATGTGGGACGATTGAGGCATTGCATTCGTGGTTCCATCATGATAGTTGCAATTGCAACGTAATGTAGAAACAGGATGATCTGCCGGTGAATCCGGCAGATATGCACTCTGCCTGACAATATGCCGGCAGTCATATCGGGACCATACATAGCCTGTACAGGCAAGGTATTCCCGGTCCATGGCTGGCAGATGACGTCCATATTCGGAGGAATGTGATATGAGCAAGCAATTCGCCTCGGCTGGTGACATGACGGAAAAGAAGATCAGCTTTACCGAGATTGGCAAAGGGTTATGGGCATTTACTGCAGAGGGTGATCCGAATACCGGCGTTATCATTGGCGATGATAGTGTGATGATCGTCGAGGCACAGGCGACACCGCGCCTTGCTCGCAAGGTAATCGAAAAGGTACGCGAAGTGACTGACAAGCCGATCAGCCATTTGGTGATGACCCATTACCATGCCGTACGTGTATTGGGAGCGTCTGCCTATGGTGCGCCAACGATTATCATGGGCGAGAAGGCTCGCTCAATGGTGGTTGAGCGGGGGCAGGAAGACTGGGATAGTGAATTTGCCCGTTTTCCGCGCCTTTTCCAGGGGCACGAAGAAATTCCCGGCCTGACCTGGCCGAATGTCACCTTCAGTGATCGTATGACCGTATATCTTGGCAAGCGGCGTGTGGATCTGATGCATCCGGGCCGGGCGCATACGGCAGGCGATATCGTGGCTTATGTTCCGGATCAGAACGTTATGTTCACCGGTGATATCGTTGAATATCACTCTGCCTGTTATTGTGGGGATGGGCATTTTGCGGATTGGCCGCAAACGCTGGAAAATATCCGTAGCTTCGATCTGGGCGCTATCGCTCCGGGGCGGGGAGATGCGCTGATCGGGCCTGATATGGTCAATCGGGCACTGGATAATACTGCCGATTTTGTCCGCTCGACCTTTCAGCCAGCCGCGCGGGTTGCACGGGGTGGCGGAGCGCTGAAGCAGGCATGGGATGCCGTCCGGGCAGAATGTGATCCGAAGTTTGGCGATTATGCGATCTATGAACACTGCCTGCCGTTTAATGTGGCCCGCGCCTATGATGAAGCACTTGGTATCGACACGCCGCGTGTCTGGACGGCGGAAAGGGACCGGCAGATGTGGGAAATGCTGCAGGGCTGATGTGAGAACAGGGGAGGGGAGGCCCATGGGACAACCGAAAATATTCGAAACGCCACTTTATCCTTACAGGCGAAGCCCGGATCAGGATGCCGCGTCGCCTGTCCGGCATCCGGTTATCGTCATTGGCGCCGGGCCTGTCGGGCTTTGTACGGCCATTGATCTGGGGCAACAGGGCATACCGGTTGTGGTACTGGATGATAATGACCGGGTTTCAAACGGCAGCCGGGCAATCTGCTTTGCCAAACGTCCGCTGGAAATCTTTGACCGGCTTGGTTGTGGTCAGTCGATGATTGGCAAGGGTGTCGGCTGGAACCGTGGCCGGGTCTTTGCCGGTGAGCGTGAGGTTTACGATTTCGATCTGTTGCCGGAAGAAGGGCACCGCTGTCCCGCCTTCATTAACCTACAGCAGTATCACCTTGAGCATTACCTGCTGAACAGGCTGCGCGAATTACAGAATGCCGGTGTGTTGGTTGACCTGCGGGGGCAATCCTGCGTGACGGCCATTGGTCGGCATAGCGATCATGTAACGCTGGAAATTGATACCCCCGAAGGGTCCTATAATCTTGAAGCAGACTGGCTGATTGCCTGTGATGGGGCTGGCTCTCCGACACGACGGATGCTGGGGCTGGATTTCATTGGCCGGGTTTTTGAGGACAACTTCCTGATTGCCGATGTGATCATGCAGGCTGATTTTCCGACTGAACGCTGGTTCTGGTTCGATCCACCGTTCAATCCCGGCCAGTCGGCGCTGTTGCACAAGCAGCCCGATAATGTCTGGCGTATTGACCTGCAACTGGGCTGGAATATCGATAAGGAGACCGAGAAACGTCCCGAAAATGTTATCCCCCGCATCAGGGAGATGCTGGGCGAGGATGTGCAGTTCGATCTCGAATGGGTCAGTGTCTATACCTTCCAGTGCCGCAGGATGGAAAAATTCCGTCATGGCCGGGTCATCTTTGCCGGAGATGCCGCCCATCAGGTCAGCCCCTTTGGTGCGCGAGGAGCCAATAGTGGCGTTCAGGATGTTGATAATCTGTGCTGGAAGCTGAAACTGGTTCTGGACGGCGATGCGCCGGAATCCCTCTTGGACAGCTATGATGCTGAACGGATCCATGGTGCGGATGAAAATATCCTCAATTCAACCCGATCAACGGATTTCATTACCCCAAAATCGGAAATCAGCCGGATTTTCCGTGATGCAGCCCTGCATCTGTCTGAGCATTATGATTTTGCCCGGCCATTTGTGAATTCTGGGCGGTTGTCGGTGCCCTGTACCTATGACGGGTCGGTGCTGAATACGCCGGATGCTATGCCTGAAGGTCCGGCACGGTCCCGGCCCGGAAGCCCCTGTCCGGATGCGCCATTAGGTGATGGATTCCTTCTGGATCAGCTTGGTGGACACTTTACAGTGCTGATGGTGGGGGCCGACGGGGAAGAGATTACCGAAGGAACCGTATTCACGCAGATCCTGGCTGTGCCCTCAGAAGGCGTATTGGCTGAACGTTATGGGCGGGGAGTGTACCTGATCCGGCCAGACCAGCATGTTGCCGGCCGCTGGCCTGCCTTTGATGCAGATACAATTTGCGCCGCCATTCGCCGTGCTACGGGAAACACGCCATGAACCTTGACCTGAACCCGAACCTGAAATCCCCTGATGATGCCTATGCCATGCTGCTGGAGGCGCATGAAGGGCTAACAAAACGTCAGTCAGATGCGCTAAACGCCAGACTGATCCTGATCCTGATGAACCATATTGGTGATATGGCTGTAATCGGTGAGGCGATTGAGGCGGCAAAAATCCAGGCTCAGAACTGATTGATTTTTCACCTATTGGACAAACCACCTGCTGCGGGCGGGACCGCTTCAGTATGTATATTTGTCATCCGCGCACACGCGATTTACCACAGGCTCCACGTCGTCTGAGCAACCAATACCGCTACGAGGTGTTGCAGGGGTCGATGCGGGAACGGATCCGCGAGGTCATCCGCCAGACCCGCGATAAAATGGGTGTGCATATCGTGCGGGGCGTCCTGGCGCACGATCATGTCCACATGTTCCGGTCAATTCTGCCGGAATTGTTGCTGTCGGATGTCATGTAGCGGATCAAGGGGTGATCGTCGCGGCGTATCAGGTGGAGCTTCCGGATCTGCGCAAACGCTATTGGGGCAGGCGCTTCTGGATGCGCAGGTATTTCTCGACCACATCTGACGATATCATTATGCAGTACTTGGAATTACATTCTGCGAAATGATGCCACCGGCGTCAGCCGGGGGGCTCCACTTTTGCGTGCTTTTTACCGCTCAGGAGATGGTGCGGTAGTTTTCTGGCTGACGGACGCGCGGATGGCGCGGCTGGGCTCTCGTTTCGCGAAATCCCACGGTAAGCCCAACGTCGATAACCGTTGCGTTCTGAGCAGGATTATCTTCCTCAATACAGAACTACCCGTTCTGACGGTATAACCTAACGACTTAATTTTGATTCCATTTTTTACAGGAGAAGAGTTCATCGACGGACAGTCCGGTTCGTCGTCTGATGGCCTTTGCCTGCGCCCGGATCGGTTTGATCTTGTTGAGATCGGGGCTGTAGGGCGGGAGGTATTCGAGAGTGTGTCCGGCACCGGCAATCAGTTTTTCGGTATCAGACCGTTTGTGAAAGCTTGCGTTGTCAAGAACCAGCACCGCATCGGGTGGCAGCTTCGGCAG
>JBKEAB010000087.1:0-10724 GCA_047971845.1 Paracoccus sp. (in: a-proteobacteria)
GGGCCAAGGGCGGTACGCCACGCGTCGTCGCCACCGGCATGTGGGGCCAGGATGAAGCCGCCATCCAGATCCACCTCACCGCCATCGCCTGGAACCTCAAACGCTGCCTGATGATCGCCGCAATGGGGTGACGGACCTCCGGTAGTGAGCGATGGCGCGGAATATCCGACAGCAATAAGACCAGTTGCATCACCGCCGGCTAAAGAAAACGGCGCAAAAACAAACGATAACCGTATCCGCGCACAGGTCTCACTTACACGTGTCTGCACCTGATCGGGAACTACTTTGCAAAGGTCAAGGAACTCAGGGGTATCTCCACCCGGTACGATAAAATTGACTGCAGCTACGCCGCAAACTGGACCCTCATCGCAGCACTCACCCCAGAAAGATAAATGCCCACAGACCCTAAACAAACTCAACCTCTGGAAAGCCCACCACAGTTCAGTCAGCCAACAAACCGGGTTGAGTAATCAAGGTAATGATTGCGGACCCAGTCTTCACTAATCCCGAATTCATCAAGTGTATAGGTATGTTTGCCATGTTTGTTCTTCGGGTTGTTTTGATGGTAATCTCTGAGTGACTGGCGACGGTTATCGCCCAGTTTCAGTCCGGCAAAGTCATAGATTTGCTCAATCGTGCCCAGCGGATCAGCCATCATGTCTGCATAACGGATATCAATCATCCGATCTGCGAAACGTGCACGTGCATTCTCCATATGGAGAATTGACTGATCGAACATATCAGCTGCAGCCCACGCTTCCGCAGCCGGATCAAGTCGGTGTGTTGCAATAGTCTTGGTTGCACGTCCCAGGCTGAGATAGCTGCCGAACTGTCTGATCATATCACGATGCGTGCAGATAACCCGCGCCTCTGGCAAGGTTTCCATCAGTTCGACCAGTCCATCCAGGTGATCAGGAGATTTCAGGACCATCTGCCTGCCCGGATAGTCAGCCTGCAGGAACGTCAGTAATTCAGCATATTCGCGATACCGTCCGGTCTTGTCGGCACGGACATACCAGTAAAGCCATGAATGAACCGGGGCAAGGTTGAACCAGAGTCGGGTAAGCATCGAACTTGCCGACAACCACATGCATTCCTCGGGCGAATCCGGACGGGAAAGATGTACGCTGTCCAGTTCCGGTGTGATCTGGCGGCGCAATCCGATCAGATCGTCAATCACCGCACGGCGAGCTTCGGGTGTATCACTGTCATTGCGCGGCACCGGGCGGTTCAGCTGCCACAGAGGCAGCGATACATGGGCAGGATCCGCTGCCAGAAACCGGTGAAGAAAGGTCGTTCCGGTCCGCGGCAAACCGGTAACGATAATCGGAGCGGGGACCGGCCCCGAAAGGCAGTCAGGATCGACCTTGCGCATGCGCTGCAAAAGCAGCCTATTCACCAGCTGCCCACGCAGTGCCATGGTCATGACCAGCCGGCCATATTCATTCAGATCGGCGTCCTCGTTCAGAGATCGGCATAACCGGTCGAGCGATTCCGAATAGAAATCCGGCCCGAAATCATCCAGATCCACTTCGGCAGATGCGGCATCATGCAGCCAGCCGGACCGGAACGTTTCAGGGACCTGATCCATTGCAAGTGCAACCTGTGGAAACCCCTTCCTGATCCTTTCGACGACGTTCATTGGCTCCCCTCCTCCCAATTAACCACGAAAAACACATTACCAGTCGCGCTGCACCGCAATTTCAGCCTGATTAACCATACTGCCCGGAGCCTGCGTCCCCGGTTCAATCCGCAGCCATTCGATCCGGCCGGAATAGGCGAAAGCTCCACGACCTTCATACTCCGGAGAAACCTTGGTCAGGCGGTCCAGCCCGATATCAAGCCCTTCGCCATTCAGGGCAAGAATGCCCGGCGACATGTTCACCTGTCCCGATGCATAGCCAACAGAATCTGTTTCAAGGGTAATCGTCCCCTGCCCCCGTAACTTGCCCGGAGCGTGATGGACGACATGCAGGACCTGACGTCCAGGTTTCAGGGTTAGGCGGCATTCATCCTTGAACAGGTAGCCACCATTATAGTAAACAACCAGTTCTGTCCCGACAATATAGGCACAAAAACCCTTCAGGCTGTCTCCAAGGGCAAAAAGAACCCCCTCATCCCCGTCCTGCCATTCAAAGGGAAGTGTCAGGTCATAATCACGGTCAGCAAAAAGCAGACTGACCCTGATCGCCTGATAGCCTTCGGTACCGGGATAGAACTTATGTATACGATTGACCTCAGCCAGTCGTTCCGGGCTATGGGTCAGTGCACGCACAAGGGTTCGGTTATCCAGCGGATAGGCATAATTGGCAAAAGCATCATCGTCGAATGCCTTGATGAGTTCCCGCAAAAGTTCAGGATGGCAGGCAGCAATATCGTGACATTCGGTCGGATCGCTTTCCATATCGAAAAGCATCCAGTTATCCAGATCAATCTCCGCTCCCGGTGGTTGCAATGAAGCAATTTTCCACTTGCCGGAAATCAACCCGCGGTTGCCTTCAAGTTCGAAATATTGTCGATCCCGGCTGCTTGTTGCCTCACCATCAAACAGCATTGGCAGAAAGGATACCCCATCCTGTCCGCGGGTCCTGTAGCCATTGAACGATGACGGATAATCAATTCCCAAGAGGTCCAGCAGCATGGGCGAGATATCCGTGACATGAACCCAGTTCCCGCGAACCGCACCCGCATCCCTGATCCGGGCAGGCCAATGCATGATGAAGGGGACCCTGATCCCGCCATTCATCGGGGTTCGTTTGAAAAAGCGAAACGGAGTATTCCCAGCATTGCCCCAGCCCTTGGGATATGCGGGTGAGGTATTGACGCCCCCCATGGTGCCATCCCTGATCAGTTGCCGGGCCAGTTCCGGAGGTTCCTGCCCGGTGACGCGTTTTTCAGTAAAGTTTGACGCACCATCTTCGCCACCGATACTGGAAGCACCATTATCCGAGGTGATGATGATCAGGGTATTATCCAGCTGCCCCAGCTCTTCCAGTGTATCAATCAGCCGGCCAATATTCTGATCGGCATTATCAACCAGACCAGCATAAACCTCCATATAGGCCGACATGATATCCAGCTGATCTTCAGGCATGTCTTTCCATTTTGGAACGCCTGGCGATACATCCGACATTTCCCAGTCTTCGATAACGCCCATCTTACGCTGACGGGCATGACGTTCTGTCCGGATCACATCCCAGCCCGCATCATAGCGACCTTTGTAGCGGGCAATATCGACCGGTTTGGCATGATGGGGCGTATGGGGGGCATTTGTTGCGAAATACAGAAAGAACGGCTTATCAGGTGCACTGGAGACATGCGCACGCAACATGGACTGGGCATGATTGGTAAAGTCATCGGTCGAAAAATAATCCGGGCCGTATTCCTCGATAGGAAGGAACTCATTACCCTGAACAATCTGACCCGGTGCATGATAGTTCGTCTCCGCCCCCAGAAAACCATAAAAACGGTCAAAGCCCCGCTGTAATGGCCAGCTGTCCTTCTCACCCGCCGGTGACTGGCTGAAATCCGGGGTATTATGCCATTTTCCCACTGCATAGGTGGAATAACCCTGCCCTCGCAACAATTCGGCAATGGTCGGTGCATCCCTGGCAATCTCCCCGGCCTGGAAACCAGGATATCCGGGATCCGCATGTGTCAGCCAGCCGACACCGACCGAATGCGGGTTTTTGCCAGTCATCAGGGCAGCCCGTGCCGGCGCGCACATCGGTACGGTGGTATAATTATTGAACCGCAAACCGCCGGCAGCAAGGCGGTCGATATTCGGGGTCCTGATCTCGGACCCGAAACAACCCATTTCGGCAAAGCCCAGATCATCCAGTAATATTACAACAATATTCGGAGCCCCTTCCCGGGGCCGGGGTCTGGGTTTCCAGTAAGGTTCACTGTCGGCAAAGGTCTTGCCGATCTTACCTTTCCAGCCCTCTGCCGGATCACCGGATTTCAGCCCCCCACCTTCATCACTGGACATAAACGGATCCTCCCCTTTTGTTGCAACAGGTTTGCGGCAATCTTCGCCACCAAATATCGCACAGGTGACAATTGCTTCAGAAAAGAGCAGGGTCTGGCGGCAAGGAGGAACCAGGAAATGCCCGTCTCAGCCCAGAACCTGTCTCAGCTTCTCAGCAACAGCCCCGATTTTCCGGGGAGGATTTCTCCAGCTACGGCAGCCGAAATGCTGCATCGTGGGGTAATACGTCGTTTTGCCCGGGGAGGACTGGTTACGCATCGCAGCACCGGCCAGCCCAGATTATGTATTGTTCTTTCAGGGACGGTACGGCTGACAGCATTTTTTCCGGACGGGCGGGAGATGCTGCTGGTCATTATCGGACCCGGTGATTGCTGGGGGGTTCATCCCTGCCTTGGCAACTTCCACGAGACCAATGACGGCATGGCTGAAACAGAGGCAGAAATCCTGCTGCTGGAAGCAAACGTGGTTCGTGACCTGATGTGGGAAAACCGTGAGTTGCAGGAAGCCCTGATAGCCGTTCTTTGCACACGGCTGAATCTGGCTGTGCAGGCAGCAACGCTTTACGGTGTGTTCAATGCCCGGCAAAGGGTGGCATGGCGGCTATTGCTGATGTCTCGATGGACACCTCAGAACCACCAGAATTTTCAGGCCAATCTGACATTGTCACAAGAAACCCTCGGGGCCATTTCCCAGTTATCCCGCCAACGTATCAATACTATCCTGAAGGGATATGAGGCGGAAGGCATCATATCCCTTCATTATGGCGGGCTGATTATTCTGAAACCAGAAAAGCTGCATGAGATCATGGGCGACATAATCTGAGACATAATTGTCATCTGCATGACAGAGACGGGCTGAAAATTCCGTCATCTTTCCCTGAAGTTTCATGGGGAGGAAGCAGTGGCCATTACAGATTATGCTGTCCCGGCTTCGGTCATTCACGCAGCATTGCGTGCGCAGGGGGTCGATGCCGTCACAACAGTTCCTGATTTCGTGCAGTTCGCACTGCATGACCGGATGCAGAACGATCCCGAGGTCATGTATCTGCAGTGTTCAGGAGAAAATCAGGCTGTTACCAGTGCAATGGGCATGTATATCGGCGGTCGTACCCCAATTGTGATGCTCCAGAATCAGGGGCTGTTCAACTGCATCAACACACTACGCTCTGTCGGAATTGACGCGCAGATCCCACTGGTATTCTGCGTTGGCGCATTCGGTCGCGAGTTTTCAAACCTTGGCAAGTCCCTGACAGAAAGTCGCCGGGCTTGTGTCAACCGGGTTCCACCAGTCGTTGAGGCACTGCAACTACCCTTCTTCAATGTGGAAAGCACAGCCGATACCGGCAAGGTCGCCGAGGCGTTTGATACCGCCCGAAGCCGGGAATGCGCTGCAATACTGCATTTCGGCCACTATCTGGCCTGGACCTGAGGAGAACGCCATGACGATGACAACTTATCAGGCATGCGCCGTAATCCATGATCTGCGCGGGGATGCGATTCTGGTCAGTACGATGTCAGCAATGATGGCAATCAGTGCAGTTTCCCCCAGCCCACTGAATATCTCCTCGGTGCCGTTGATGGGCGGCGCATCGGGGCTGGGACTGGGGCTGGCAATAACACAGCCGGACCGGCCAGTAATGGTCCTTGATGGCGATGCCAGCCTGTTAATGGAACTGGGCACACTGGCACAGATCGCTGACGCTGCACCAAAGAATTTCATTCATATCGTTTTCAATAATTCTGCGCAATTTGCCGGAATTGGAAACCTCGACCGGCCGGGCGGCAAGCTGGACTTCACACAAATGGCGCTCGCTACAGGCTATGTTTCAGCACAGAGTATCGGCGCTGCAGATGACCTGAAAGCGGCATTGACACATGCCCTGGATAAAAACGGTCCCCACCTTCTGGAACTGGCAATCTCATCACCGCACCGTTTTACCGTTGAAGGTCCGCAACCCGAACTTCCGGACCTGCAATTCAACCGAATGGGCCGCGAAGCCCGCGCCATGATGGCTGAATTGGGGACCGCAAGATGAAAACTGATTTTGATTATATCATCATTGGTGCCGGCTCTGCCGGATGCGTGCTGGCCAATCGCCTGTCTGAAAATGGACGCCATTCTGTCCTGCTTGTCGAAGCAGGCGGGATCGACAAGAAATTCTGGGTACAGATGCCGCTGGGCATCGGCAAGACCTGGTATGATGAAGAACTGACCTGGCAATATCACACCGAACCGGAAAACCACCTGAAAGGACAAAAAGTCTTCTGGCCACGGGGGCGGATGCTTGGTGGGTCATCGTCGATCAATGGAATGATCTTTGTCCGTGGCGAACCCAAGCGCTATGACGAATGGGAGGCAGCCGGCAACAAGGGCTGGGGCTGGGCCGATATGCTGTCCTATTTCAAGCGTCTGGAAACCGCCCCCGAAGGAACTGGTGACATGCGTGGCCATGACGGTCCAGTCCGGTGCAGTTACGGCGTCTATCGCGATCCGATCAGCAAGGGTTTCATTGAGGCGGCTCAGGGTATCGGGATCCCTTTCAATCCCGACTATAACGGTGAGCGAGCCGATGGTATCGGCTGGTTGCAATTCAGCATCCACAAGGGAAAACGTTATTCCATTGCCAAGGCCTACCTGCATCCGGCAATGGGACGCAGCAATCTGACAGTAATGATGCACACGCCCGCACAGAAAATTCTGTTCGATGGCAAGAAGGCGACAGGTGTGCGGGCCCTGTCCAACGGCACACCGGTCGATATGACAGCCCGCCGTGAGGTCATCCTGTCAGCCGGCCCGCTCGTCAGCCCCAAACTGCTGGAATTGTCTGGCGTGGGTGACCCCACGATCCTGCAACAGCACGGAATTGACGTGCTGCATAAATTGCCTGGAGTCGGAGAAAACCTGCTGGACCACCTGCATACCCGGTTTAATTATCGTGTAAACCAGAAGGTCACCCTCAACGATCTTCTGACCAGCAAACTGCGTGGCGGCAGATCATTCCTGCGATATCTGCTGACCGGAAAAGGGTTGATGGCAACCTCGACTGTCACGGCACATGCCATGACCAGATCACATGAAGCAGCACCCTATGCAGACCTGAAACTGCAGATTGCACTCTATTCCGCGAAGGATCGCTACATTGCCGGTGATGGTCCGCCCACCGATCAGTTTTCGGGAATCGGGCTGGGACAGTTCCATATCTATCCCGAAAGCCGAGGCAGTGTTCATATCCAGTCAACCGATCCCCAGCAGCAGGCCGCGATGGTCGCCAATTACTTCTCTGCCCAGGGGGATGCGGAACATGCTCTGGCGGGCATGCGCAAGTTGCGTGAAATCGCACGTCACCCTGCGCTTGCACAGTATATCGAAGATGAGACAGATCCCGGATTCGATATCGACAGCGACGCGGAAATCATAGACTTCATGCGCCGCACCGGACAGACATCCTGGCACCCGATTTCAAGCTGCCGGATGGGATCCGGCCCGGCCGATGTCGTGGATGACCGCCTTCGCGTGCATGGGATGGAAAATCTCCGGGTTATCGACAGCTC
Source organism: Paracoccus sp. (in: a-proteobacteria) (assembly GCA_047971845.1). GTDB lineage: Bacteria > Pseudomonadota > Alphaproteobacteria > Rhodobacterales > Rhodobacteraceae > Paracoccus. Next base: position 7,543 of record JBKEAB010000087.1, read on the forward strand.
TATCTTCCCGACCATGCCCGCCACGAACACCAATATTCCAACTGTCGCAACTGCAGAAAAAGGGGCCGGAATGGTTCTGGCCGATGCACAGTGAAGTCCGAAACAACAACAGGGAGGGCGTCTGATGGAGCCTGTCTGGCAAAAGCAGTATAATGGTATGCCTGCCGAGGTAGAATATAGCGGCTCAATCGTCGACATGTTCGATCAGGCCGTCGTCAAATGGGGTGACAGACCGGCCTTTCATTGCCTGCATGTCAATCTGCGCTATAGCGAGGTGGCCGCTCTGTCGCGTGATTTTGCCGCCTATCTTCAGCAGCATCTCGGCATCAGGAAAGGGGACCGGGTTGCGGTAATGATGCCGAACCTGCTGACATTCCCTGTAGTCAGTTTTGGCATCATCCGAACTGGTGCCATCCAGGTCAGCGTAAACCCATTATACACCCCCCGGGAACTGGCCCACCAACTTAATGACAGTGGTGCGGAAACCATCGTGATATTCAACGGTGCCACCCCAACACTTGAGGCTGCCCTGGCGGAAACAAATGTCCGAAACATCATCACGCTTGGCCTGTTCGACCTGTGTGATCTGCAGGGCCCGAATCCACCTGTCGCGCCCGGTGTTTTATCCGGGTCAGTTGCATTGCCAGACGTATTGCTGGCCGGACAAAAGCTGCCATTTGATGCCCCGCAGATCAGTGGCGATGACCTGCTGTTTCTACAGTATACCGGAGGTACAACTGGTCTGTCCAAGGGGGCCATGCTCAGCCACAGTAATCTGGTCTCAAACATTGCCATGTTTGAATGGGTTGTAGGCAAGTATCTGCGCTCTGGCGAGGAGGTCATCATCACCGCCCTGCCCCTTTACCATATTTTTGCCCTGATGGTGAATTTCCTGTGCTACTTCAAGCATGGCGCACTGAATGTCCTGATCCCCAATGCACGAGACCTGCCTGCCCTTGTGGCCGAATGGTCAAAATTCCGGATTACCAGTCTGACCGGAGTAAACACCCTGTTTATCGGCCTGATGAATACTCCGGGCTTTGATCAATGCGATTTTTCCGAACTACGCATCGCCTTTGCCGGTGGCGCCCCGGTTCAGGTCGCTGTATCCGAGCGGTGGAAAACCTTTACCGGGGTCAACATCTGCGAAGGATTGGGAATGTCGGAAACCTCTCCGATCACAGCCACTAATCTTCTTGGTCGTGAGCGCTTTGGAACCGTGGGGGTTCCCATGCCATCGACAGATCTGTCGATCCGTGACGAGAACGGTCGGGAACTGGGTATCGGTGAAGCCGGTGAAATCTGTTTCCGCGGCCCACAGGTCATGTCGGGATACTGGCAGCGCGAGAATATCAACTCGGAGGTTTTCACCGATGACGGTTACCTTCTGACAGGCGATATCGGTATTGTCGATGATGATGGTTATCTGACTGTTGTTGATCGCAAGAAGGACATGATTCTGGTTTCGGGATTCAACGTCTTTCCAAATGAAATAGAGGCCGTCCTGGCTGAAATGGACGGGTTGCTGGAAAGTGCCTGCGTCGGGGTTCCCGATGAAAAGAGCGGCGAAGCCATCAGGGCCGTCTGTGTCCGCAAGGATCCGGAAATCACCGAAGAGGATATCATCGCCTATTGCCGTCAGCACCTGACAGCCTACAAGGTGCCCCGCCAGATTATCTTCACCGAAGCCCTGCCGAAATCGACCGTGGGCAAGATCCTGCGCAGGGAATTACGCGAGGTATAATGCCTTTCCATAAGAACCGGCTCACCGGTGCAGGGACTGCCCTTGCACTGGCTGCTATCGGGGCCGGAACGGGATGGTTGATCGGGTTGCCCTTAGCGCTTCTGATCGGACCAATGATCATATTGACCATCTCTGCCCAGCGTTTTCCTGCACTGCATATCCCCCAACCACTCTATGCTGGTTCCCTGATCGTTCTGGGTTTATCGCTGGGGCAGTATTTCACGCCAGATCTGATCGCTTCATGGCGGCATATCAGTGCATCCCTGGTATTAAACGCCATCATGTCCGTGCTCGGCATGGCGATGGGCTTCATTTTATTATACCGGTTATTCGGCCTGGATCCGGCCACGGCAATCTTTGCCGGGCTGCCGGGCGGTATCCTGACCGTGATGGAGGTTTCACGCGAAAGCTCAGCCGATACCAGTGCCGTGATGTTCTTCCAGATTTCCCGGATTATCATGGGGGCATCGCTGATCCCGCTTGGTTTTGGTCTGGCCGGTTTTGAGGTCCCGCCAGGAGTTCCATCACAAGCAAGTTCAGACCATTTCACAGGTCTTGTCGACATGACGCTATTATTTGGCGGCGGAATCATTACATCCCTGCTTGGCAGGAAGCTGCGCTTTCCTTCAGCGGAAATTTCCGTGCCCCTGATCTGGTCGGCTCTTCTTTATGGCAGCGGAGTTATCAATATCACCATACCAGACTGGATGCCTGCCCTGAACTTTATCATCATCGGAGCAGCAATTGGTACATTTCTTCCCCGTCCGGGGCTGCGCATCCTGATCAGACTGACCACACAAACCCTGATACTTTTTGCCTGTTTCATGGTTCTGACCGTTATCATAGCACTGATCGCACGCCATTTCATGGGTATCGGATTTGGATCGGGGATACTGATATTTTCTCCTGCGGGGCTGACGGAAATGATTGCTGTCGCTCTGGCCCTGAATATGGAACCGACACTGGTGGCTGCCAACAACCTGTTCCGGATGATATTTTGTTCTCTCCTCGCGCCATTCATCCTGATCTGGCTGCGCCAGAACGCATCTGAAAACCGGTCTGCATCCGGGAAATCCGGACATTGCCAAACCAGATCAGAAAGTTAGAGCGTGTCGTGCTCATTTGGGTTCATATCCTGCGGCAATGAAATAATTGAGGCATTCGTCTTCGGTGAAGAGGTCGCAGAGCTGGCCGACGGCCTTCCATAGTTCGTCGTAGGTTCGGGCCGCGGCCTTGCGCAGGAGGGCTTTGAGCTTTGCAAAAGCCATCTCGATGGGGTTCAGGTCGGTGCTGTAGGGCGGGAGTGGCAGAAACCAGCAGCCGATGTTGCGCAAAGTTGCAGACGCTTTCGGGCTCTTGTGGCTGGAGAGGTTGTCCAGGATGACAACATCGCCGCACTGAAGGGTCGGAGCGAGCCGGGTCTCGACATAGAGGTCGA
>JBKEAB010000088.1:0-19733 GCA_047971845.1 Paracoccus sp. (in: a-proteobacteria)
AATTGGATCGTCGCAGAGATGAACGAGCGGGGCGCGACGATCTGCATCTCGCAGCGGCCGCAGCGGAAAGAGCCGATTCAGATCGACGACGAGATGTACAAGTGGCGCCACCTGATCAAAAATTTCTTCTGCAATCTGAAAGACTTCAAACGCATCGCCCTAAGAGCGGATAAGACCGACACCGTCTTCTCCGCCATGATCTATGCTGCAAGCGCTCTCATCAACGGACGCTGAATCCCCACAGAACCTAGGTGTTTGTTCTCCAAGTTTGATAGTGTGATTTTTTCGCATGAATGGAATTGATCTCCCTGATGAAGAAGTAATCGGGTTCTGGAGGATGGAAGAGGACGATGACACCAGTCACTTCACACCCGAAGCACAGGGCGAGAGCACGTTAAGCGCACCATCGGCGTGGATGTTGCAAGACTCCATTGCAGACTGGTTGGGAGTTTACTGCAACAACAACTGAAGAATGCAATTTTGACAAAAAATACCAAGATCATTCGCCTTCGGTAGTGACAAACTCCCGCAATCAACGGACTAATTCTTTTTTCAGGCGAGTGTTCAACGTATCTTTCGCCCACTCACCATCAGTTGGTTCGAATCCGATGTCCGCAATGCAGGCTGCAACCGCAGCATTCGATGACAGCGGTGGATGTCAGGTCTGGGCCGTGAATGCCGTCAGCGATGTGCCAGATAGTCCGCCGCAACGTAGCCCGAAACGCCGGGCCTGTCAGTGAGGAAGACCCTGCACCAGACCTTGCCGTTGTTTGTCACGCAGCTCTGGCGGGTGAGGCGCGTTCCGTCTGGCAGGCCGATGATGATTTTGTGGTCGAGGCTCGGGCCTTCGCGCAGCTTCAGGAGATCATCTGGCCCGGCGCCCTTGACCACTGCACCAGAACCAACCGCGCATCCGGTAGCGATCATAAGTGCGAGAAGGGCGGCAAAGTGAGTTCGCATGATCTATCCTTATTCGTTTTGCCCTCAACAGGACACGATCGCTCCAAGAAACAGCGGGCTTTCTACTTTATCCGCGACGCCAGACCTCTCCGAACGAAATCGGCGCATCCATAGCAAACTCACCTGAAAATCGTGACCCGTACGACACGCAGCTGTGCTACATTGGCCATATTGACACGCAATCGGTAAGCTTATGCCCTAAATCGGCACTCTTATGCTCAAATGATACAAAAACAGAAAACTGGTGCCTCAAGAGGGACTCGAACCCCCGACCTTGTCCTTACGAAGGACCTGCTCTACCAGCTGAGCTATTGAGGCGGATCGTCTGTCGGTTTAAACGCAACAAACCGTCTCTTCAAGCTGTTTCAGAACAGAATATAGCCGTACTGAATCTTCAATGTTAACGTTCGTGGAGAATTTATTGTCTCTTGTTGTTTGCCCTCATCTGATACGCTCTTGCCTGCATCATGACACCTCTTGTCTACCCCTTGCATACTTGTGCTTACAGCCTGATACCGGCAGCAGCATGAAACAGCCGGGATTTGTATAAGGTCGCTCTGCTCCGTATTAAGGACAACAAAAAACTATCAAGCACTAAAACAGATTCGAACCGGTGCCTCTGCGTAACGCAGTAGTCAATTTCAGGCACATTTTCTCAAAGGGGGGTAGTTCGCCTATGGCAAGGCTGATCCATTATTACGCCCATCCGGGACATCGCTTTTCACGTACCAACAAGGCAATGTGGGATGCTTCGCAAGCTGTCGAAGGGATTACGCGCGTCGATATGTACGGCGAATATCCCCGGCATTGGATCAATATAGAGCGGGAACAGAAGCGTTTGCTGGATCACGATGTGATTGTACTGCAATTCCCGGTATTCTGGTATTCTTCACCCGCCCTAGTCAAGGAATGGATTGATCTGACACTGGAACACGGTTTTGCCTATGGCAAAGACGGTGATAAACTGGCCGGAAAGTGGCTGATGCTGGCCGTCAGCACTGCCGGTTCAGAGGACGCCTATACCCCCGAAGGCTACCAGTACTATCCCCTGCGGGCCCTGCTGACTCCGTTTGAGCAAACCGCACGGCTTTCAAGAATGCGCTTTGCGGCACCCTATGTGCATTATGCGGCACTGGAATCCGACCCGGCATTACATGTGACCGGTTTCGCAGACTTGCTGAGTGCAATCCGTGATGATCGCTATGACCTTGAAGCGGCGGAACGCCATGAAGTCATTACTTATGACACCCCGTCCCTGATCAAGGAGTCCTGAACCATGACTGATTTCCTGATTCTGGCTTTTGTATTTCTTGTTGCCGGCGTGGCTGCCGTTCCCATCGCATCACGGCTGGGACTTGGATCGGTGCTGGGCTATCTGATCGCAGGCATCGCAATCAGTCCCATTCTGGTGGCCCTGCATGCCGATGTGGTTGCCATTCAGCACTTTGCCGAATTCGGCGTAGTGATGATGCTGTTCCTTGTCGGATTGGAGCTGGAGCCGAGAATGTTGTGGCAGATGCGGGCACGCCTGCTGGGCCTTGGCGGATTGCAGGTCGGCTGCACAACGGCACTGATCATGGCTGCAGCCATGGCTCTCGGGCAGCCCTGGACCATCGCCTTGGCCTGTGGCCTGATCCTTGCCCTGTCCTCAACGGCAATTGTCCTGCAAACGCTGAACGAAAAGGGCCTTATGCGATCGGATGGCGGACAGGCCAGTTTCTCAGTGCTGTTGTTTCAGGACATTGCCGTCATTCCGATGCTGGCCCTGATTCCGCTGCTCGCCATACCGGAACTGGCAGATACAGCAGGTCATATTGCCGCCGAAGAGGGCGGCCATGGTGCCAGTTTCAGCCTGGTAGAGGGTCGTCCGGGCTGGCAGGTCACCCTGATCACGCTTGCCGCCGTCGCAGGCGTCGTTGCCGCAGGTGTTTTCCTGATCCGCCCAGCCTTCCGCTTTATCGCCATGGCCAATCTGCGCGAACTGTTCATCGCCACTGCACTGATGTTCGTGATTGGTATTGCCCTGCTGATGACACTGGTCGGGCTGTCCCCGGCACTTGGCACTTTCATCGCAGGCGTCGTTCTGGCCAACAGCGAATACCGGCATGAGCTGGAAAGTGATATCGACCCTTTCCGGGGTCTCTTGCTCGGACTGTTCTTCATGACAGTTGGTGCAGCCGTCAATTTCGGACTGTTCTTCGATAATTTTGGTACCATCCTGGGGCTTACCCTGGGTCTGATGGCAATCAAATCCATCGTGTTGCTGGTGCTGGCCCGGATCTTCAACCTGACGGGCGGGGATAAATGGCTGTTCGGACTTGGACTGGCACAGGCTGGTGAATTTGGCTTTGTGCTCCTGTCCTTTACCGTTGCCAGTAACGTGTTGCCACAGGCCATCGCGGACCAGCTGCTGCTGGTCGTCGCCTTGTCAATGATGCTGACCCCGGGCCTGTTCATCCTGTATGAGCGGGTCATTCTGCCGCGCTTTTCCACGCAGGGAGATCGTCAAACCGACGAAATTACCGAACAGGGGCAGGTCATCATCGCCGGCCACGGTCGCTTCGGAGGGATCGTCAACCGCATGATGTTATCGGCAGGCTATGAGACAACCGTGCTGGACTATTCCGCATCACAGCTTGAAATGCTGCGAGGCTTTGGGCTTCGTGTCTTCTATGGCGATGCAACACGACCGGATCTGCTGCATGCAGCCGGGATTGATCAGGCCAGGCTTCTGGTCGTTGCCATCGACCAGAGGGATGAGGCCACTGAAATGGTTCGCCATGTCCATGCCAACCATCCGCATATCCATATCGTTGCACGCGCCCATGATCGTCACCATGTCTATGAACTGTATGAAGCCGGAGCCCAGGACATCATCCGGGATACGTTCGACAGTTCGGTTCGTGCCGGCCGTTCTGCCTATGAAGCTCTGGGAATACACCCGTTTGAAGCTGAAACCATGGCACATGCCTTTGTCGAAGCAGACCGAAACATGCTGATTGAAGTCGCCCCGCTTTATGATCCCGAGACACGCTATAACCCGGAAGCCCCTTATGCGAAGCGTGTCAGGGAACTTGCAGAAGAGGTTGAAGCACAGCTTTCCACGCGTCGTGGCAGCGTTCATGCCCGGACCGATCGGGGCTGGTCACCACCCAACCTGCACGATCTGAATGGCGCAACCGATGAAGCTTGATCCATGATGGGCCCCCCGACACATACTGCGGTTTTCCTGACCGGGAACCTGATGAAACATGTCGTGCGCATGTCCCTGACAGCCAGTATCGGACTGATGGCAATGTTTGCGGTTGATTTCGTGGACATGATATTCATTTCAATGCTGGGTAACGATTCCCTTGCCGCAGCGGTCGGGTATGCCGGAACACTGCTTTTCTTCACCAATTCGATCAATATCGGGCTGTCGATTGCCGCTGGATCACTGACATCACAAAGCCTTGGGGCGGGCCGGAGCACCGAAGGGCGCGAATATGCCACAAATGTCGCATTATTCGCCCTGATTACAGGGCTTGCCCTGCCGGCTCTGATCCTGACCAATTGCAACAGCATTCTGGCCCTGTTGGGGGCCGAAGGTGAAGTTCAGCGTCTCGCCACCCGTTATGTTACCATCATCCTGCCGACCATGTGGGTCATGGGGGTTGCCATGACGGCCATGGCCATCCTGCGGGCCAACGGGGATGCACAGCGGTCAATGACCTGCACATTATATGGCGGGGCCGTCAATGCCGTTCTGGACCCAATCCTGATCTTTGGTCTTGGCATGGGGCTGGACGGCGCGGCAATTGCCTCGGTCATCGCACGCCTTGTCATGATGGCACTGGCCCTGCGGCCTGCCCTGCTGGTCTATCACAGCTTTGCACGACCCTCCGTTTCGGCAGCCTTGCGTGACTTCGGAGCAATCAGCACGATTGCAATTCCTGCGGTTCTGGCCAATGTTGCAACCCCGGTGGGTAATGCCATCGTTACACGCGAAATTGCGCAGTTTGGCACGAATGCTGTGGCGGGTATGGCCGTAATCGGCCGTCTGATGCCTGTATCCTTTGCGGTCATCTTCGCGCTTTCTGGGGCAATCGGTCCGATAATCGGACAAAACTATGGTGCCGGAGCTGCCGGTCGTGTCCGTGAATCCTTCAGTGCCGGCATCCGGTTTACGGCTGTCTATGTTGTTCTCATGACGGCATTGCTGTTCTTCCTGCGGGCACCCATTGCCGGCTTGTTCGATGCAACCGGCGAAACCCGTGTGCTCATCTACCTGTTCTGCGGCCCGCTTGCACTTGCCCTGTTCTTCAACGGTGTGATCTTTGTGGCCAATGCCAGTTTCAACAACCTCAGCCATCCGATTTATTCGACATGGATCAATTGGGGGCGGCACACGCTGGGCACTTGGCCATTTGCCATCCTTGGTGCTCAGATAGCAGGCGCATCCGGCGTCCTGATCGGACAGGCAGCAGGCGGCGTAATCTTTGCGATCATTGCCCTGTGGCTGGCCAAGCGGGTTATGACCAACCTGTCAAAACCGAAAGCGCCGGAAGCCTTTTCTCCTCATGGCCGCCTGCATGTATTGTTCGGACGCAGGGGCTGGTAAATCTTCCTCTCTCTGCCCCGCGGTTTCCTGTCGGAGATCAGCCTGACAGAACGCCGAGCAAAACGGGAAGCATCGCATTCCCGGAAGAGATTAACATTTCATCACCATAAGCGTAGAAAATAGCATTTGTGGTAATGAGATCCGCCCATGAGTATGTAATTTGCAGGGATTGGAACTCACCTAACCCGGAGGGAGGAAAACATGAAAGCACATTTCATTTCAATTGCAGCCGCAATGACGCTGACCGCATTCGGTGCGCAGGCACAGGATTACCCGAGCAAGGAAATCCAGGGGATCATCCAATGGGGTGCGGGCGGTTCCACTGATACGGTCATGCGTACAGTGACACCACATGCAGAACAGGTTCTGGGTGGCAAGGTCGTAATGAAGAACATGACCGGTGGTGTCGGCGCAATCGCCACGAAATATGTCTATGCACAAAAGCCGGACGGTTACACCTTGTTGATGGGTGCAGAAAACCCATTACTCTACAAGGTGATGGGTCTAGGTGACATTGACTATTCGGAGTTCACACCAATTAATATTCTGGCCCGGGGCATACCGATCCTGGTTGCCAATAATGATGCCCCTTTCGACACCTTCCCCGAGATGGTCGAATATATCCAGGCCAACCCGAACAAGATCAAGTTCGGTTCGACCGGACCGGGCGGCGTACCATCCGTGGTGACGGCGTTGTTACAATCCAAGAAGGATCTGCCGGTAACTTCGGTTCCCTATGACGGCGATGGACCGGCACTGACGGCCCTTCAGGGGGGTGCTGTAGATGTCATGCCTGCTGTTCTGGGTGCCGCAATCGAGGGTATCAAGGGCGGGCGCATCAAGCCCATCATCCTGATCGACGCGAAGCCCGCAGAGGCACTGCCCGATGTACCGGCACTGGGGCAATCGAACCCGGAATATGCCGATTATCTGCCTTGGGGTCCATTTTTCGGGGTCTTCGTCAAGAACGGTACACCGGATGACATCGTGGCCAGACTGACTGAAGCCTATGCCGCCGGGGCGGAAAGCGAAGATTTCACCCAACTGATGGAGGATCGCGGGTATGTTATCGAAAGCCTTTCGGGACAGGAGGCACAAGACTTCCTGTCAAAATGGCAATCGCTGACAACTTGGCTGATCGCAGATGCCGGGCTGGCCAAGGTTTCACCTGAAGAATTCGGGATCCTGCGCCCATAAGAAAAACCACTGCCCCGGCTCTGCGCCGGGGCTTTTTGTTGTTGTAATGATCGAGAGGGGAGGATCGGTCCATGCATGACAAGCGCAAACGAAGCTCTGGTGAGCTTGCATTCAATGCCGGATTATTCATCGTCAGTCTGATCCTGTTATGGCAGGCTTACGCCATATCGGGATTTGAAGCGCTCAGTTCACCCGGCGCCCTGCCGATGGCCGTGGCATTTACCATGGTCATCAGTTCCGGATTGATCCTTCTGGACAACTTCCGTACCCCGAACCGGGACAGTACCCGTTTCATGCTGGATATCCTGCCACCCGTCGTCATCGTCATGATGCTGATGATAGCAGGCTATGCTGTTTTTCTGGTTCCCTTGGGCTTTTTGCCGACATCCATGATCTTCCTGTCCGGATCAATCATCTACTTGCGGAGTGGCGGTATCGGGTTTGCCCTGACCGTATCGCTGGTCTCACTGACCTGCATCTATATCATCTTCCGGCTGATCTTTACCGTTCTGATGCCCCCCGGGATCGTACCCGAGGCCGAAATCCTGGCCGCTATCAGCCGCATCTTTGGAGGAGGAAGCTAATGGAAGCCCTTGGTTATTTCCTGACCCCATGGCTGGATCTGAAACTGCTGCTCCTGGTTGCCGCCGGAACCTGTTCCGGCGTCTATATCGGTGCCATCCCCGGACTTTCGGTTACCATGGCCGTATCAATCCTGATCGGTTTCACCTTCACCTGGGACGTATATCCGGCCTTGTGCCTGATGGTCGGCATCTTCATGGGTGGTGTCTATGGCGGGTCCCGCACGGCAATCCTTCTGAACATTCCCGGCGCACCTTCAGCCATTGCCACAGCCCTTGATGGCTATCCATTGGCACAAAAGGGGCTTGCGGGCGAAGCTATTGGCATTTCTACCGTCATGTCATTTGTTGGCGGGCTGATCGGTATCGCGGTACTGGCACTGGCTGCCCCAATGGTCAGCGATTTTGCCCTGACCTTCCAGCCACGGGATTTCATGCTGCTGGCAATTCTTGGCATCCTTCTGGTCGGATCCCTGTCGGGAGAAAGCCTGATAAAGGGCATCTTCTGTGGTGCCATGGGCCTTCTGATCGGTACGGTAGGGATGGACCCTCTGACCGCCGAGGAACGTTTTACCTTCGGCTTTACCCAGCTATGGGGTGGGATCAGCTTTATTGCCGTAATGATCGGCATGTTCGGTCTATCTGAGGCCTTGTCGCAACTGCATCATATCGACAAGACGGCCATAAAACAGGAAATTAGCCGCGTTGTGCCAAGCTGGGCCTCTGTCCGGAAATACCTGCCATTATCGCTGCAAACCTCATCCATTGGGGTGATTATCGGGGCACTGCCAGGTACGGGTGGCGATATTGCCGCACTGATGGCTTATGACCATGCCAAACGGATCACCAAGAATCCCGAAGTTCCCTTTGGCGAGGGCGCTAAGGAAGGGCTGGTTGCCCCCGAAACGGCAAATAACTCTGCCGTTGGCGGTGCCTTTATCCCGATGCTGACATTGGGGATTCCGGGTGATGCGGTTACGGCCATCATGATCGGGGCGCTTTACATACACGGGCTCAATCCCGGACCAATGTTGATGGTCGACCAGCCCCAGATGTTCTGGTTCATTACCGGCGCATTAGTTCTGGCCAATATCTTCATGCTTATCTTCGGCCTGACAGGTATCCGTATTTTTACCAAAATCGTGGAGATGCCGCGCACCATCCTGATCCCGCTGATCCTGCTTCTGTCGATCGTCGGAGCCTATGCGGTGAATAACTCGATCACCGATGTCTACTGGATGCTGGGTTTTGGCGTGCTGGGTTATTTCATGAAGATCTATGGCTATCAGCTGGGTCCGGTCATTCTGGGCGTGATCCTGTCGCGCCTGCTGGATGAGAACTGGCGGCGCGCCATCATTTCGGAACAGGGCAGTCCGGCCGGCATGTTCAGGGGGATCCTGACCAGCCCGCTTTCACTGGTCCTGTTGTCAGCCGTCATACTGATCTTCGTCAGCAATACCCCGCTATGGAAACGCTGGAGAAGTAGAGCCAAATCCGATCCTGCCACACAAGAAGTCACCTCCATGGACGACAAGGGCTGAACATTCCAGATGCGGATAGCCGGTCCCAGCGGTCCGCATTATTAATTATCCTGTAAGAGAAGGACACTTCATGCCGCCGCTTTCTACCCGCACTGTTATATCCCTGACAATGTGCCGACCATGACAGCCACCATCCGACTGGGCCTGATCGGGGACAATATCCGCGTATCACGGGCTCCGGCCCTGCATCGGCTTTGCGGTAAAATGGCCGGGCTTGACCTCAGCTATGATCTGCTGATCCCGGCCGCACAGGGTCTTGAGTTTGATGCCCTGTTCGAAAGATGCCTGACAACCGGCATGAGGGGCCTGAACATCACCTTGCCCTATAAAGAACATGTGGTGCCCCGGTTGATTATCGACGATTCCGATATCGCCCGGATCGGGGCCTGCAATACGGTGTTGTTCACCGATAACGGCCCCAAGGGCTATAACACTGATTTTTCAGCTTTTATAACCGCATTCCGTAATCGCTTCGGTGACCGCTCACCCGGACGGGTGGTCATGTTCGGTGCAGGTGGCGTCGGGAAGGCTGTGGCCTTTGCCCTGAAGCGGCTGAAGGCTGAGGAAATTATCCTTATCGACCCTGACAGGGCCAAAGCACAAACGCTTGCAGATGCCATCAACGCATCGAAGAAAGGTGTCAGTCATGCCTACTCCGGGACATTGGCAGACCTGCCCGGCATTGATGGCGTTGTGAACTGCTCACCCCTGGGAATGGTGGGATATGGTGGTTCGGCAGTGCCAGATGGCGCATTTCCCGCATGTTCCTGGGCATTTGATGCTGTCTATACACCTGTGGATACGCCATTCAGCCAGCAGGCCATGGCAGCAGGCGCAAACTTCATCTCAGGGTATGAACTTTATTATTATCAGGGCGTCGATGCTTTTGAGATCTTCACCGGTCACCCGGTATCGGATCATGACTATCTGCGCCAGGCATTGATCCGGGGCGCCGACGCAGCCTGAATTCAGCATCTGTTACAAACATTCCGGCCCCGATGACCACAGGTTGTCGGGGCTTGTTTATCTGGCATATTAAAAATTAACATCATGTTATCAGATATGCATATTATAGCATTCGGCATTCCTTTTCTTCCTGTCTAACCTTTTTAAAGACGCATCACAGGGGAAGAACGATGCTTCGGCTGCCTGAACGTATTCTGATCGAAGACGAATTCCTTCGCGATGGATTGCAGAATGAAAAGCGCCTGCTGTCCATCCGGGAAAAGCTGAGTATTCTTTCGGCAATTGAGGATGCCGGAGTTCGGCGCATTCAGGTTGGTAGTTTCGTGCACCCGAAATGGGTTCCGCAAATGGCCGATACTGATGCGCTGTTTGACCGGATCATACCAAAACCGGGCGTGACCTATTCCGCTCTGGTCCTGAATCGTGGCGGACTGGACCGGGCACTGGCCGTTGGTGTAAAGCATCTGTCAATCTCCGTTTCTGCATCGGAAACCCATTCGCAAAAGAACACAAACCGGTCCGTCGCAGAGGCACGCACAGCAATCAGTCCGGTAATTGAACAAGCCCTGTCCGAAGGTATCGCCGTCCGGGCCGGTATCCAGTCGGCATTCGGCTGTGGTTTTGAAGGCCGGATAGATCCGGAAAGGGTCATCAAAATTGCCCGTGACTATACCAGCACCGGTGTCCGCGAAATCAACCTTGCCGATACTGCGGGCCTTGCCAATCCTCGGCAGGTGCATAACCTGTGCAAGCGATTGTCCACCCTTTTTCCTGATGTCGCGCTTTCGCTTCACCTGCATGACACACGCGGGCTGGGTCTGGCGAATATGCTTGCCGGTCTGCAAGCCGGGGTCACCACCTTTGATGCCGCAATGGGTGGTCTGGGCGGTTGTCCCTTCATTCCGAAGGCCAGTGGCAACATCGCAACTGAAGACGCCGCCTTCCTGTGTCAGCAAATAGGGATTGAAACCGGTATCGACTGGCATGCATTCCGTGCACCGGTCCGGGTCGCCGAAACCCTGCTTGAACACAGCCTGCCTGCCAAGGCATCTCATGTTACCTTGCCACCATGGGACCGGGAGGATGCGGCATGAGCCCGCATCACGAATTCGCGCTTGCCTATCTGACCGTGCCCGGCGTCACGCCTCCAGAACAAACCTATATGGCTGCGCAAACCGGTTATGACTATGTCAGCTATCGTCTGTTCCATCTGGGCGTTGCAGGAGAACCCGATATCGACCCGGTTTCACCACAGATCATCCGTGAAACCAGGAATGCATTGCGTGCAACAGGCCTGCGCTGCCTTGATATCGAGCTGATGCGGATATTGCGCACGATCCGGCCATCGGAATTCCTGCCCGCTTTTGAAGCCGGGGCCGAATTGGGCGCGAGACAGGTAATCTGCTCTGCCTGGACCGATGTGCGGAACGACCGGACCTTTATCGTCGAACGCTTTCAGGAAATCTGTGAGATGGCCCGCCCCTTCGGCCTAACTGTCAATCTGGAATTCCCGGCCTTTTCGCGCCTCTCATCGTTGAATGACTGCACCGAAATTCTTGAACTCGCACGTGCTCCAAATCAGGGCATCCTGATTGATACGCTTTACATGCACTTCAACAAGACATCGCTGTTTTTGCTGGAACGCATGCCGGCAGAATGGATCAACTTCATGCATCTCTGCGATGCTGCCGATGTTTATTATACCAAGGATGAAATGATCCATATTGCCCGGGATGCTAGGCTTTACCCGGGTGAAGGTGCCATTGATTTTTCTGCAATCAACTATCTGTTCCCCAACCTGCCTCTGGCCATCGAACTGCCCAATGCGGCACGTCTGAAGGCCCTTGGACACGAAGAACATGCGCGGCGCTGCATCGCAGCCGCGCGCACCCTGCTGAACCCTGTAACCACAAACTGAAAGCGGGCTCATATACCCGCAGAAGGAAGGCCATGGCACGAGAAATTACCCAGGAAGAAATTGCAACCGTCGATGAAATGATCGCCCGCGCCCATAAGGCCATGGCACAGATTACCGACTGGGACCAGGATCAGGTTGACCGGCTGGCTCGCGCCATTGGCTGGCACTGCGGCAATGAAACGACTTTTGTTCGCATTGCCCGGATGGGCGTAGATGAAAGCGGCATCGGCGACCGCGCGGGTCGTGCAGGCAAACGCTTCAAGGTACTGGGTGTCCTGCGCGATGCCCTGCGTGGCAAATCGGTTGGCGTGATTGAGGAAGACAAGGCCAGAGGACTGACCAAGATCGCCAAACCCGCCGGTGTTATTGCCTCACTGATCCCGACCACCAACCCTGAACTGACCCCCCCGGTAACCGGGATTTATGCCGCAAAATGCAAGGATGCTGTAATCTTCTCACCTCACCCGCGTGCCAAGGCCACCACGAACGAGATGGCCAATATCATGCGGGCCGCCTGCAGGCTGGTGGGTGCTCCGGAAGATCTGTTTCAATGCGTGACCACCCCATCCATTCCAATGACCAATTACCTGATGAGCCGGGCCGATCTGACATTGGCTACCGGTGGCAAGCCTATGGTGCAGGCAGCCTATAGTTCAGGCAAGCCCGCCTATGGTGTTGGTGCAGGCAATTCAACCATGGTCATTGATGAAACGGCAGATATTGCCGAAGCCGCCGCCAACAGCCGCATGTCGAAAATGTCGGATTTCGGGTCGGGCTGTTCAGCCGACGGGAATCTTGTCATTGTCGATGCCGTCTATGAGAAGATGCGCGATGCACTGATTGCTGAGGGCGGCTATTTGTGTTCCTCCGAAGAAAAGGCGCTTCTGGAAAAGGCGCTGTGGAAGGAAGACGGCAGCCGCCGGATCGAAACCGTTGCCGTCGCAGCAAGGGTTATTGCCGATTTTGCCGGTTTTGATCTGCCTGAGGACCGCAAGTTCCTGATGGTCGAACAGGAGGAAATTGGCCCAAAGCATTTTTTTAGCAAGGAAAAGCTGTCTGTGACCATGGCGCTTTACCGGCCACAGGACTTTGACGATGCCCTGCGTATGGTACGCGAAATCTACGAGGTTGGCGGAAAGGGGCATTCCTGCGGGATCTATTCCTTTGACGAAGACCGTATCCTGCGCCATGCCGCGAATGCTCCGGTCAGCCGTGTCATGGTGCGCCAGCCACAATCCAAGGCCAATGCAGGCAGTTTTGGCAACGGGATGCCTATGACATCTTCGCTTGGTTGCGGCATCTGGGGGGGCAATATCACCAATGAGAATGTCAGCCTGAAGCACTATATGAATGTGACTTGGGTAGCCCACCCTATCCCCGAGGACCGGCCGTCAGACGAAGAACTTTTCGGTGAGTTCTATAATACGGAGGTCATGTAAGATGCCTTGGGATCTGACTGAAAAAAGGGACCTGATGGCACCTCAGATGGTGCGCTATCTGGAAGGTCGTGGGGTTGAACATATCTTCGGTCTATGCGGACATACGAATATCGCGGTGCTTTCTGCACTGGCCAATTCCAGGATCCGTTTCATCAATGTACGCCATGAACAGATCAGCGCTCATGCTGCGGATGGCTACGCACGGGTCACAGGCAAGGCTTCGGTCTTGCTGTCGCATCTGTCCCCCGGACTGACAAATGCTGCGACAGGTGTAGCGAATGCAGCGCTTGATTGCATTCCCATGGTGGTAATTGCTGGCGATGTACCCAGCTATTATTACGGAAAACACCCGCATCAGGAGGTCAACCTGCATGCTGATGCCAGCCAGTATGAAATCTACCGTCCTTTCGTAAAACGCGCATGGCGTGTGGATACGCCGGATTTGCTGCCTGAGATCCTTGAAAAGGCATTCCTGCTGGCGGAAAGCGGCCAACCCGGCCCGGTCTTGGTAAATGTTCCGATGGATTTCTTCTCGACAGAGATTGACGTGGCGCTCTGGGATCGTCTGAATGGCAATACCAAGGCCCTTACGAAACCATCCATTGATGACGTGACCGCGCACGAGATTATCTCCCGTCTTGCTGCAGCTTCGTCACCGCTGCTATATGTAGGTGGGGGTGTGGCCCTTGCACGGGCCTATGACGAATTACGGGATTTTGTCGACCACATGCAAATCCCGGTAACCCATTCGCTGATGGGCAAGGGCGTATTGCCTGACAACCATCCGCTGATGATGGGTATGACTGGCTTCTGGGGCACGAAGTTTACCAATGAACAGACACTGGCTGCAGACTGGATCCTGGGGTTGGGGACACGCTTCAAGGAAGCAGATTGCTCAAGCTGGTATCCCGAATATACGTTCAATATCAGCGAAGATGGATCAAGGTTGATCCATATTGATATCGAGCCACAGGAAATCGGTCGCAATTATCCAACTGAAATCGGTATCGTGGCAGATCTGAAGTCTGCCCTGAAAGTGCTGAACCGGGTTGCCCGCGAAATGCTGCCCGAGGGCCGCGAGGTCCCCGGTCTGGCGGATCGGATTGCCACGGAACGCAAGGCTTTTGCAGAAAAAAATACCGAAATGCAAGAATCGGACGCCTTCCCGATGATGCCTGAACGCATCCTGGCAGATCTGCGGTCGGCAATGCCCGATGACGCCATTCTGACTTCGGATGTTGGCTGGAACAAGAACGGGGTGGCACAGCAGTTTGATATTCTGACACCAGGTTCGATCCTGATCCCCGGCGGGTTTGCCACAATGGGATTTGGCCCGCCTGCAGCACTGGGGGCCAAGATCGCGGCACCGGACCGTGTGGTCATCAGCCTGGTCGGGGATGGTGGTTTTGGCCAGAACCCTGCCATGCTGGCCACTGCCGCAGAGGAAGGGCTGAGCATTGTCTGGGTTATTATGAACAATAACGCCTATGGCACCATTGCCGGCTTGCAAAAGGCCAATTACGGCCTGACCCACGGCACCGTCTTCCCCAAGGCCGCAACGCCAATGGAACAAACCCCGGACTACGCCACGATTGCCCGTGCCTATGGCTGTGACGGAATACGCATCGGATCCGCAGCAGAGTTCAGGCCCGCATTGCAGGCTGCCATTGCCAGCGGCAGGCCAACGGTCATCGACGTTGCCATGATCAACAACCCCACGCCCACTTCGGGGCACTGGAATATCCTCGACATCTATTCGCCCGAGGGTAACGTTGGTCATGTATCCACTGATTAGGACATGCTGAAATGAAGACTTCCATTGCCACCATTTCCATCGCCGGTGATCTGCAGGACAAGCTGTCTGCCATTGCCAGGGCGGGATTTGATGGCGTGGAAATCTTTGAACAGGATTTCATTATCTATGACGGTACTCCGGGTGATGTGGGTGCCCTGATCAGGGATCACGGGCTGAGCATCGACCTGTTCCAGCCAGCCTGCGGTTTTGAGGGCCTGCCTGAACCTCAGCGCAGCCGGGCCTTCGACCGGATCGAGCGCATGTTCGACATCATGCAGGAACTGGGTACCGATCTTCTTCTGGTGTCGTCTTCTGCCAACCCCGTCGCACAGGGAGAACCGGACCGGATTGCCGCTGATTTTCGGGAACTGGGTGAACGTGCCGCTGCCCGGAACCTGCGGATCGGGTATGAGGCCGTTGCCTGGGGTCGGCATGTTACCGATTATCGGAGTGCGTGGGATATCGTACAGCGGACCAATCATCCGAATATTGGCCTGATCCTGGACAGTTTCCATACTCTGGCTGCCGGAACCGATATTGCACCGATCCGGTCCATTCCCGGAAACCGTATTTTTCACATGCAGCTTTCAGACGCCCCTATGATCGCAATGGATCTGCAATACCTGTCCCGACATTTCCGCTGTATGCCCGGGGAAGGGGATCTGCCAGTATCGGAATTTGCCCGCGCTGTCGTGGCCACCGGCTATGATGGCCCGGTCAGCTTGGAAATAATGAACGACCAGTTCCGCAGTGGCATTGCCCGGATTATCGCCGAAGACGGGCACCGGTCACTGACCTGTCTGATGGACGAAGTACGGCAAACCGAACCTGCAGCCGCCATTGGCCTTCCTATCCTGCCTGAACGTGGACATGTTGCCGGAGTGGAGTTCATCGAATTTACCGCCAATGATGATGAGGCTGAAACACTGGAAATCATGCTGCATTCACTCGGGTTTGCCCCGGTCGGACAGCATATTGCTAAACGTGTCACGGTCTGGCGTCAGGGTGGAATCAATATCGTCATCAATACGGAACAGGAAGGCTTCGCCCATTCCGCCTATGTCATGCATGGCACCAGCGTCTGCGATATCGGACTTATGGTTTCAGATGCCAAAATGACCATGAGCCGGGCAAAGGCTCTTGGTGCAAACGTCTTTTCCCAGCGTCATGGCTCGAGCGAACTGGATATCCCCGCCGTTCGGGGAGTTGGTGGATCAGTCTTGCATTTCCTCGATCATAAATCCGGCCTGGATCAGGTCTGGAACAAGGAATTCCGCCCGCTTGCCAGCAGGGATGATGGTGCCGGTCTGATCCGCGTTGATCATATTGCCCAAACCATGAACCATGATGAAATGCTGACCTGGACACTGTTCTATCTGTCGATTCTCGACCTTGAAAAGACCGCCATGGTTGATGTGAGCGATCCGGGCGGTGTCGTACATTCACGCGCAATCCAGTCTGCCGATGGCAAGCTGCGGATCACCATGAATGGGGTTGAAACACACCGTACCTTTGCAGGCCGGTTCATGGCAGATCAGTTCGGGTCCTCGGTCCAGCATCTGGCTTTTGCGACCGATGATATCTTTACCACCGCAGGGGTCCTGACCGAAAGGGGGTTCAGGGCTCTCCCGATTTCCGGAAATTATTATCTCGACCTGTCAATCCGGTTTAACCTTGATGATGACTTCGTCGCGAAGCTCAAGGCTCATAACCTGCTTTATGATCAGGACAAAAACGGAGCTTATCTACAACTTTATTCATTACCCTATGGCGACGGATTCTTCTTTGAAATCGTCGAACGCCGCAGAGCATATGCAGGATACGGGGCCGCGAACGCATCGTACCGGACAGCATTGCAGAAACGCTTCACCCGTGCCGATGGGATACCCCGGAAATGATGCATCAGGCGAGGTCCGGACATGACCTGACTTGCATTAACATCAGCACCATATACGCTATATTATCAATGTCATGTTAAGATCCGGGCAAATGACACATGCTGACGCTGAGACAGATTGAGGTCATCCGTGCCATTACCGTGGCGGGGACGGTAAAGGGTGCGGCCGAACTTCTTAATGTCTCGGCCCCAGGCATCAGCCGCGTCATGAAACATACCGAAAGTCAGCTTGGCATCCGGCTGTTTTCACGTACTCACGGTCGCTATACCCCGACCGAGGAAGCCCGTGACATTTTCGCGCAAGTCACCGGCGTATTCCAGTCAGTCGAAAATCTGCAATATTCAATAGAGCAGCTGAAGGCCGGAAGTTCCCGCAGCGTTGGTTTTGCTGCCGTACCTTCGGTTGCACATCACGTTTTTCCCGCCGCCATCCGACAGTTGCGCACCCGGTTTCCCGAACTGAGGCTGAAACTGAATACAATCAAGATAGAAGAAGCAATCGACTATCTGCTTCTGCGCAAGGGCGAGATGGTAGCACTCAGCTACAAGCTGGACCATCCCGGCCTGACAGTGCAGCCCCTTTATAGCGGACGGATCGTGGCAATCCTGCCCGAAGATCATCCCCTGACCGCCACGGTATCGGTTTCACTGAAGGATATGGTTCAGGAAACCCTGATTGGTATTGACCCCGATGATCCATATGGCAGCATCCTCGCGGAACCGTTCCGGCAACACGGGATGACCGTGGACTATACCATCGAAGCACGAACCAGTCAGATGATCGCTGCGCTGGTTGGTCAGAAGCTTGGCGTGGCCCTGATTGATGAACTATCCCTTGCTGGCCCCATCCGGCATCCGGGCATTACAGTACGCCCCTTGCACGAAGCCAGCATCTTTCGCGCATTCGCCGCATTTGCAACAGACAAACCCCGCTCAATCTTTACGGACGCCTTGGTCAGCCTGCTGCGTCAGGAAATGAGCAAGGCATCAATATCATAACCGTCATGTTGAGACCCGACTTGCGGGCTGAACATGTTTGAGTATCTTGCGACAAAGCGGTTCCCGATAGATACTGATTGGTGAATATCGCAGCTGGATGCCGGTAATGTTTCTTTCCGTGTTCGACCTCTTCAAGATCGGGATCGGGCCGTCAAGTTCCCATACCATGGGACCAATGACTGCGGCGCGGCGCTTTCTGGATGAAATTTCCGCCCTCGACCCGGTTCCTGACTGTATTCAAGTCAGCCTGCATGGTTCGCTGGCATTCACCGGAGTCGGGCATGCATCTGACCGGGCCGTCATATTGGGGCTTTGCGGTGAAGGTCCGGAAACAGTGGATCCGGATGCAATGGAAGCGGTCCTTGATCTGGTGCGCCGCAAGCGATGCGTACAGCCCCCTGGTCATCCACCATATCGGATGGACCCGGATCAGGACCTGATACTGGATCGCCGGACCGCTCTGCCCGGTCACCCCAACGGGATGTGTTTTACCGCCCTTTGCGATAGCACAGTCGTGTTGCGCCGGGTCTATTATTCGATCGGCGGCGGTTTCGTCGCCAATGAGGCAGAACTGGAAAGCAATAGTTTTGGTGATGCGGGAAAACCGGTGGCAACCGTGCCGTATCCCTTTACCACGGCCGCCGAAATGTTGCGGATGGCTGCTGATTGCAGGCTTTCCATCGCGGATATGAAACGCGCTAATGAGACGGCCTTCATAAGCGCAGCACAAATTGATCAGCGGCTGGACAGGATTGCCAGCGTGATGAGCGACTGCATTGATCGTGGCCTGCGCCATGATGGAACCCTTCCCGGCAAGCTGAAGGTACAGCGCCGCGCCCGCGCTCTGCATGAACGGCTGATTGAAGACAGCAAGAGTAACCGGCTGAATCCCCTGCTGGCAAATGACTGGTTGTCCGTCTTTGCGATGGCCGTCAACGAAGAGAACGCATCCGGTGGTCGTATTGTGACTGCTCCGACCAATGGCGCTGCTGGTGTAATTCCGGCTGTGCTGCGTTATATTCGGAAGTTTCACCCCGAGGCAGGGGTATCAATGGATCGATGCTTTCTGCTGACTGCTGCCGCCATTGGCGGGATTATCAAGCATAATGCATCAATCTCCGGCGCCGAGGTTGGTTGTCAGGGCGAGGTTGGCTCCGCTTCGGCAATGGCTGCAGCGGGACTGGCCGCAGTTATGGGAGGCACCCCCGCGCAGATAGAAAACGCCGCTGAAATTGCTCTGGAACATCACCTTGGAATGACATGCGATCCAATCGCCGGACTGGTCCAGGTCCCCTGCATTGAACGTAATGCCTTTGGGGCAGTCAAAGCCGTGACGGCGGCATCATTGGCCACAAAATCCGATGGACGACACTTTGTGCCGCTTGATGCCTGCATCGAAACCATGCGCCAGACCGGTATTGATATGGGGGAACAATATAAGGAAACGAGCCTTGGCGGCCTGGCCGTCAGCGTGCCAGACTGTTGAGGTAATATCCGACTGTTAAGTCACGCTTTAACCGGTCACAAGAACTTGCCCCGCAGTGCTGTCTTTCATTCCGAGAAAGGATCGTATCATCAGGGCGTGAGATTAGATCACCTTGCGTTTAATCGTCACCGTATCCTGCTGCTTTAAAGAAGTTCCGGCATTCTTCGGGCGTGAAGAGATCGCAGATTTTGCCGACGGTTTTCCATAGATCGTGAATGGTTCTGGCACCGACCCGCCGGAGATGGGCTTTCAGCTTGGAAAATGCCATTTCTATGGGGTTCAGGTCCGGCGAACAGGGCGGCAGGAACAGAAACCATGCGCCGCGCTCGCGCAGGGCAGCCTTGGCCTTCTCGC
>JBKEAB010000089.1:0-11062 GCA_047971845.1 Paracoccus sp. (in: a-proteobacteria)
CATAACATGAGCACCCGACCAGAACAATTCCGTCACCTTGCCAGCCTCGTCCTCAATCCGGGCGCACGGCACCCGCACCGTTTCCGTCCCGAAGGTGCCGGTGATCTGACGCTCCGGTGCCCGTGGCGATAGCCTTTCGCCGGGCCGTCGCTACGGTCATAGCGCAGGCGGCTGAGAAAGCTGGCCAATTCCTCCTCGAAAACCGCTTCGATGGTCGCGCACACCTTGGTCCGCAGCCGCTCATCAATCTGATCGAGCCCGGCCTCTCCGGCCAGTAGCGAAAAGAAGGAAGTGTCGGTCATCTGGTTCATGGCGTGATCTCCCTGACGATTCCCGCCGCCGGTTAAGTGGGTGTCAGTTCACCCGGAGATTACGCCGCCTTCAAATTTCCACCACTTCCGAGATACGACCGTAACCAGTTGTTCACCTGACATCCAGTCATCGGCACTGGCCTGTTCAACCTGTGGCAGATTTTTCCTGCCTGTGCCATTGCCATATCCAGTTGTGCAAGGCGGCGTGGCTGATCTGGCCAGATATAGGCACGCAAGCGAAGTGGATCCGTCAAGTCCAGGGGGGGGGGCGATATCAACGCCCCAACGGGAAACCGAAGTCAGGTCGCATACAGGAAAAGCATGTCCCTGCCAATCAGGCTCTAGAATCAGGGGAGAACTGTATCTCCCCGTTACCATCCCTTGTATTTCAATGCCATAATCCGGAAGATTAAGGTTTAGACCTGCACTTGCCCCGAGCGCCTTAAGCGCCAGGGGCAGGTTCTTTTGCAACCGGGATAATGCAAACGACACCCCAGCGATCAGTAACGCCAAACGACCCACTTCATTCGTTTGTGATATACGCTCCAGCCAGTCAAAGATCCGCAGCTGGTGCCTGTCAAACACACGCAATAGCAATGTGCGTGAAACTGATCCTTCTGCATAAGCGACCGCAAGTTCAGGTGCCTCACCGTCCAGAACCGGCCCGTGCAACGCTCCCGCCAGCCGCAATGGTACCGAATCGCCACTGGAACTCAGGTCACCTTGCCAATCAAAAACTCGTTCCGCCACCTCTCCTTGTTCCCGCGAAAGCCCGGCACCAAGGGTTTCAAGGACCTGTGCGGTCAGCTCAGATCCAAGCTCACGGCAAGAATATGCCTGATCTGCAAAGGCCGAGCGAACCGAAATCATTTGAACCTCGAAGCTAGGGATTGCAGCTTTTCACTCAGGCTCTGCGGGCGGTCCGGCGGTGGTGTTCCGTCAGAATTGACCGTGTCTCTGGATTGAGGCGGAGCCTTTACAACCGCAGCCCCCTGATTGCGTGCAGGTGCCACGCGTTGTGCAACCCTGTTCTGAAAACCCGGCCCATCCCCGGCTGCCAATGCTTCTGTCCCATCTGAAATCCCGCGCAGAAGATTGTCCAGCCATTCCAAATCTGCCTTGGCAAAATCTGACAAGACATAGCCCGCCACCTGATCCTTGTGACCCGGATGGCCTATTCCCAGCCGGACACGGCCATATGTTTCACCTATATGCTGGTGGATTGACCGCAGCCCATTATGTCCGGCATGCCCTCCACCTATCTTTACCCGGCACTTCCCAGGGGCAAGGTCCAGTTCATCATGGAAAACAACCACATCAGCAGGATCAAGTTTGAGATAACGCATCGCTTCGCCAACCGACTGCCCTGAAAGGTTCATGAATGTCCCGGGTTTGAGCAAAACCACGCGCCCAGTCCCCAGTCGACCTTCCACAGCTTCTCCCTGAAAACGCTTTCGCCAGGGCGGAAAGCCATGATCGGAAGCAATCCGATCCACGGCCATGAAGCCAATATTGTGCCGGTTTGCCGCATATTTCGTTCCCGGATTTCCCAAACCGACAATCAGTTTCATGGATTTAACACGCGTCCTCTGTTTCAATTTCGATGCATCCCTTGCGGATGAGATCAGGCGTTACTAAGACTCTGTCAACCTTTCACGGGTAGAACACCGTCCTGGCGGGTTTCGAATCGAAGCACATATCAGCAGGACAAGGCAATCGGGCAGGAAGATTGATGAACAATCCGGCAGAATTCTATATGAACACACTTGTCCCCATGGTCGTCGAACAGACATCCCGCGGGGAACGTGCCTATGATATTTTTTCACGGCTCCTGAAGGAACGGATCATTTTCATCTCCGGTCCAGTCCATGACGATATGGCCACATTGATCTGTGCACAGCTGCTGTTTCTGGAAGCGGAAAATCCGTCAAAGGAAATTTCAGTGTATATCAATAGCCCCGGTGGTGTAGTAACCTCCGGCCTGTCGATTTACGACACGATGCAGTATATCCGGCCACGGGTGTCAACGCTGGTTATCGGTCAGGCTGCCTCTATGGGATCTCTGCTGCTATGCGCCGGCGAAAAGGGGCAACGCTATTCCCTGCCCAACAGCCGCATCATGGTCCACCAACCCTCCGGGGGATTCCAGGGTCAGGCAACCGACATCATGATTCACGCGCGTGAGACAGAAAAACTCAAGCACAGGTTGAATGAAATCTATGTCCATCATACAGGTCAGTCATTAAGCGATATTGAGGCGGCACTGGAACGTGACCGCTTTATGTCACCGGAAGAGGCAAAAGACTGGGGACTCGTGGATGAGGTTCTGGCCCCACGCGGCAAGGCCGAATCTGATCAGTCGTAATAACACGTCCCATTTCCGGTGCGTTTAGGGATTGAGACATGAGGCAGCCCCCCGTAACATGGGCTGACCGAAGCCGGGATACCCTGCAGGGTTTACCCGTAAAGGACATAAGGACGTAGCATGGCGAATGAGACCGACAGCAAGAACACGCTCTATTGCAGCTTCTGCGGCAAGAGCCAGCACGAGGTCCGCAAACTGATCGCGGGCCCAACTGTGTTCATCTGCGACGAATGTGTCGAACTGTGCATGGATATCATCCGCGAAGAAACCAAGTCTTCCGGACTAAAGTCAGGTGAAGGGGTGCCGACACCGCAGGAAATTTGTGCGGTCCTTGATGATTATGTCATCGGACAGGAACGTGCCAAGCGCGTTCTTTCGGTGGCCGTACATAACCATTATAAGCGTCTTAATCATGGGGCAAAATCGGATATCGAACTTGCAAAATCGAATATCCTGCTGATTGGTCCGACTGGCTGCGGAAAAACTCTTCTGGCACAAACCTTGGCACGCATCCTTGATGTGCCATTCACCATGGCCGATGCGACAACGCTGACTGAGGCCGGCTATGTTGGCGAGGATGTCGAAAACATCATCCTTAAGCTGCTGCAGGCCAGTGAGTATAATGTTGAACGCGCACAACGCGGCATCGTCTATATCGACGAGGTCGACAAGATCACGCGCAAATCCGACAACCCTTCCATTACTCGTGATGTCTCAGGCGAAGGCGTGCAGCAGGCGCTTCTAAAAATTATGGAAGGAACCGTCGCCAGCGTCCCCCCCCAGGGAGGCCGCAAGCACCCGCAACAGGAATTCCTGCAAGTGGACACCACCAATATCCTGTTTGTCTGCGGCGGAGCATTTGCCGGTCTCGACAGGATCATTGCGCAACGCAACAAGGGCACGGCCATGGGATTCGGTGCCGAAGTTAAAGAAAACGACGATCGCGGTGTCGGCGATCTGTTCAAGGAACTGGAACCGGAAGATCTGCTGAAGTTTGGTCTCATTCCGGAATTTGTCGGCCGTCTGCCTGTCATTGCAACATTGACTGATCTGGATGAGGAAGCACTGATTATCATCCTGACCCGGCCCAAAAATGCTCTGGTCAAACAATATCAGCGTCTTTTCGATCTGGAAGGGGTCAAGCTGACCTTTACCGATGACGCCCTGACAGCCATAGCCAAACGGGCAATCAAGCGCAAGACCGGCGCACGCGGCTTGCGTTCGATCATGGAAGACATCCTGCTTGATACGATGTTCGATCTTCCAGGCATGGAAAGTGTAGAAGAGGTTGTTGTAAATGAGGAAGCCGTAGAAAATTCCTCTGTCAAACCCCTGATTATCCACGCCGAAATTCCCAAGAAAGAATCAGCAAAAACAGCAGGCTGATCTCAGACTAATTACTAACTACGGCCCGGATTATCACCGGGCCACTACAATTATACATAGCCACCCCTACCTGGGTACGACTATATCTTGCGGATAAATTCATACAGGACAGATGGCTGTGCTGTATCTGTCAGTGGCTGAGAGATAATCTCTTTCCATTCGGATCTGTCAAATTCTGGAAAGAATGCGTCTGCATCAGGGACTTCTGTGTCCACCTCAGTAATCAGCAGCCTATCTGCATAATGCAGCAATTCACGATAGATCCCTTCACCGCCGATTCCGTAAATACGATAATACCCCTCGGAACGACAAAACCGGATTGCATCATCGGCGGTTGTGAAGCTGTGTTCAGCATACCCTACCTGCCGGGTAAGAACACAATTCAGACGGTTCTTCAGGGGCCTGACCGGCAGGCTTTCCCAAGTGCGGCGCCCCATGATCAACGCACCACCAGTCGTTTCACGCTGAAACAGTTTCAGATCTTCGGGAAGATACCAGGGAATCGAACCATTTTTGCCAATGGCTCCATTCCGGGCACGCGCTACGATCAGGGTCAGCATCAGACAGCCACCGGTGCCCTGATCCCCGGATCAGGATCATAGTTCAGAAATTCAAAATCCTCGAAACGAAAATCGAAGACAGAACTGACATCATGCCGGATCCGCAGCTGCGGCAACGGTTTTGGTGTACGGGACAATTGAGTGTGCACCTGCTCCAGATGATTGGAGTAGATATGCGCATCACCAATAGTATGAATAAAATCACCGGCTTCATATCCGGTCACATGTGCAAGCATTGCCAGCAACAACGCATAAGACGCGATATTGAACGGCACCCCAAGGAACATATCAGCAGAACGCTGATAAAGCTGAAGATGCACTTTCCTGCCAGCTACCCTCACCTGCCATAACGTATGACAAGGTGGCAGGGCCATATCCGGCACATCTCCGGGGTTCCAGGCCGATACGATCAGGCGGCGGCTGTCGGGACTTGCCTTTATGTTTTCGACAAGCTCAGCGATCTGGTCAATTGATCTGGCAAAGAAGACCGGACGACCATCCATATCGGTTCCGGCAGCCTCCAATGCTGGAAAACGCCGCCATTGCTGGCCGTAGACAGGGCCAAGATCGCCATTTTCATCTGCCCATTCATCCCAGATCGAAACTCCGTTTTCTCTGAGATAGGAAACATTGGTGTCACCGGAAAGAAACCACAAGAGTTCGTGGATAATTGATCGCAGGTGCAGCTTCTTCGTAGTCACCAGCGGAAAACCATCCGCAAGACAATAACGGTTCTGCATTCCAAAATACGAAATAGTGCCGGTACCGGTGCGGTCGGTCGAAACCTCACCATGTTCAAGAATCATCCTGAGCGCCTGATGGTATTGCCGCACTCGCACCTCCGCCTGTCTGAGACTTCTTCTTTACCGCCCTGCTTCCTTCCCGGCAATGACGTGACGGCTGGCCGATTAAGATTTGTGGCCGGGCACCGAGCATGTCAGATTAACGAATGACCTCACCCCGGAAAGGAGACACCATGCCGCTTCGCTATCTGCATACGATGGTCCGCGTGAAGAATCTGGACAAGTCAATGGAATTTTATCGCCTGCTGGGTCTTGAGGAAATCCGGCGAATTGAAAGTGAGCAAGGCCGCTTCACCCTGGTCTTCATGGCCCCGCCTAACCAGCCAGAATGCCCGGTCGAACTGACCTATAACTGGGATGGGGATAACGCCCTGCCATCAGACAGCCGTCACTTTGGCCATCTCGCATATCGCGTTGATAATATATATGAAATGTGTCAAAAACTCATGGATGCCGGCATCACCATCAACCGCCCTCCCCATGATGGGCATATGGCTTTTGTCCGCAGCCCTGACAATATCTCGATTGAGCTATTACAGGACGGTCAATTGAAGCCACAGGAACCCTGGACCAGCATGGGGAATACCGGACACTGGTAGTGGGCATATCCCTGCCTTGTGGTAGCCGGTCAGATATTGGCCACCACAGAATAGTTGCTGCCAGACGCCCACCCACTGGAAAACCTGTCCCCGCATTGTCAATCTTGTCGGAACCGTGTCAAAGCTGATGTGACTCGGGAAGAAGATATCCTATTCCTCTATCCTCTACCGGTTTGAAGGGCTGGCATTGGCAAAGCTGCGCAGACTAAGCCAACTGGAATATGACTGGCCCCATCTCTTTCCGGATCAATAGATATAACGGATCTGCTCCCCCCAGTACCGTTCGATCCGACGCCATTGCTGATTGACCAGATCCAGTGGTGGATCATCCAGTACACCTGATGCAATGAGGTCATCCGCGTGGCGTGCAAACAGCTGACCAATCTGATCACGAACCTCCTGCCCGGATTCAGACAGACGTATCCTGACCGAACGTCGATCCTGCTCACTTCTTTCATGATGGACATACTCCATGTTCACCAGTTTCTTGAGATTATAGGACACGTTTGATCCCTGATACATGCCGCGGGACCGCAGTTCTCCGGCCGAAACCTCTGCTTTCCCCAGATTATACAGAAGAAGCGCCTGTACCGGAGTCAGGTCATTACGTCCGATACGTTCAAAGTCATCCTTGATCAGGTCGAGCATGAGCCGGTGCAGGCGTTCAAGCATCTGCAGGCAGTGGAAGTACGTTTCAACCTGATCACCTTCAGGTTCATATTCGGTTCTGGGCAGCAGTGCTGTCATGTGTCATCATCCCCTTGTTGAGGGAAAGATGACCGAAAAGACCAAATCTTCAGTTAATCCTGCCGGGTTTTCTGTGGTTTATTCGTAAAATCTTCGGGATCTCCGGCCAACCGCCCAAAGGCCACATCAGCAATTACATCCAGAATGGCAGAGATTTCCGCAGGCCCCTCTGCCTGGCCACGTGACCGGGCGATAATCCAGCGATAAAGATCCTGATCGTTTTCTTCCATGACCTGTTCATATTCGGCCATCAGCTCATCAGACAGCTCCTGCAGGTGCACATCCGCAAAGGGTCCCAGGATCAGGTCCATTTCCTTCATGCCCCGACGCCAGCTGCGCATCCGCAACCGTTTCAGGCGGGTTTCGGAGTCTTCCATGTCTTGCCTCGCTTGTCGCAGAACCACCAGGCGCATATGACTGGATCAGTCATATCAAAGGAGCGCATCATGGCCTTCCTCGCAGACGCGATCAACCGCATCAAGCCCTCTCCGACAGTGGCCATGACCGGACGCGTGACAGAACTGAAAGCCGAAGGGCGCGATATTATCGGTCTTTCCGCCGGAGAACCCGATTTTGACACGCCCGAGCATATCCGCATAGCAGGAAAAGCCGCCATAGACGAGGGGAGGACCCGCTATACAGCTGTTGACGGTATTGCCGAACTGAAACGTGCCATATGCGACAAATTCGCACGTGATAACGGACTGGATTATACACCGGATCAGATCAGTGTTGGCGCAGGTGGCAAGCATATCCTGTTCAACGCATTGCTCGCAACACTCAATCCGGAGGACGAGGTTATCATCCCGGCCCCTTACTGGGTCAGCTATCCCGACATCGTAGCACTGGCTGGCGGCACTCCCGTTATCCTGCCCTGCCCTGCCAAGGATGGCTTTCGCCTGACCCCCGAGTCCTTGCGGGCAGCCATTACCCCACGCACAAAATGGCTGATCCTGAATTCACCGTCCAATCCAACCGGTGCAGCATATGGCATGGCCGAAATGAAAGCGCTGACCAATGTATTGCTGGAATTCTCGCATGTCTGGGTGCTAGCTGACGATATCTATGAACATCTGGTCTTTGATGGCTTTACCTTCGTGACCCCCGCACAGGCCGAACCCCGCCTGAAGGACCGGACACTGACCATGAACGGTATATCCAAGGCATATGCCATGACAGGCTGGCGCATCGGATATGGTGCCGCCCCGCGCAACCTGATCCAGGCAATGGGAAAGCTGCAATCACAATCCACATCGAATCCCTGCACAATCAGCCAATATGCAGCACTTGCCGCATTGACCGGGCCACAGGATTATATCAAAACCTCACGGAAAGCATTCCAGAAGCGGCGTGACATGGTCGTAGCCGGATTGAACGAATGTCCCGGCATCACCTGCCCCGTGCCGCAGGGGGCCTTCTATGTCTACCCATCAATCCAAGGACTGATCGGCAGGTTTTCAGCCGGCGGCACAAGAATCACAGATGATGCGGCCTTCGCAACTGCACTATTGAATGAAACCGGCGTCGCCATCGTCTTTGGCGCGGCCTTTGGCCTGTCTCCACATTTTCGCATCAGCTATGCCGCAAGTGAAGCAACCCTGCATGAAGCTATTACCCGAATCCACCGTTTTTGCGAGGGTTGCCACCGCGCATGAGGCCCCCCCCGGCACAATCCAATCCCTACCAAAACCAACCACTACGTTCCGGCATAGCAGCGTGGGAATCATGTACAAATGTCCGGCCCGGACGGGTATTCCCGCCAGGCCGGACACCTCCATCCAATCCAATGTCATAGCGCAGTTCTGCCGGTATCTGGGCAAACCCTGCCTGCCGGACATGGCGCTGATGGCGCTCTTCCTGCCAAAGTGCAATCCGGATAAGCAAACGCGCTGTTGCAGATTTATATTCAGGTACAAAAGGCTCTTTGATATGCGTAACAGTCATCAGTTTTTCCTCCCCATTATCGTCAAGAGCCATCCCCTCATAAATCAGGCTTGTACCTGATGAGGAGTCAGAACGGGCATTACATTGAACAGGATGGTGTGAACCGGGCATACATTGCTTTACCTGTAAAGCCATGATGTTATCACCTTGGCAAAAATGCCAACAAAATGCCGGGAAGGCAGCATAAGGACAACTTATGGACATTCCGCCTCTCTCCGCCCTGCGTGTCTTTGACGCTGCGGCCCGCCAGTTAAGCTTTACCCGTGCGGCGGAAATGCTTGGCATGACGCAGGCTGCCGTCAGCTATCAGATCAAGCTGCTGGAAGAACGACTGGGTGGGCAGCTTTTCCTGCGCCATCCCAAAGGGTTGAAACTGACCGAACTTGGTCATCGCTATGCCGGTCCGACCTCAGAAGCGTTCGACCTGTTGCGCGAGGCTTATTCAGGCCGTGGCGGACAACCCGAAACCCTGTCAATCTCGACAATCACCACAATTGCGGGAAACTGGCTTGCGCATCGGCTGGGTCGATTCCAGATGCAGCATCCCGAACTGTCAGTAAGACTGGAAGCCGATGACCAACTGGTCAATTTCACACGTCAAGATATCGACGTGGCCCTGCGCCACGGCAGCGGCAACTGGCCGGGATTGACAGCTCAGATGCTGTTTCCTTCCGAACTGACACCCATCCTCGCCCCTTCGCTGCTGGAACGCCATGGCCCGCTGCAGGAACCAGCCGATGTGATTAACCTGCCCTGGCTGAATAACCGGCATCGAGGTTGGGGCGAATGGCTGAAAATGCATGGAATCACAGAGCCTACCTGTGTACATGCACCAAACCGCAGGATCAGGTTCGAAGCACAGTCCCACCTTGGTCGCGCAGCGCTCGCCGGTGAAGGTGTTGCTTTGCTCAACCCGCGTTTCTTTCGCTTTGAGTTGGCAACGGGTTCATTGGTCCAGCCATTCAGGGCTTGCTGGCAGGCCGAGAATAACTATTGGCTGGTCTATCCGCATGCACGCCGCAATCGCCCGGCAATCAGGGCCTTCCGGAGCTTCCTGAAGGCCGAGATTGAGGCAGAGGATGCCGTCTGAACCAACAGACAGCATCCAAGCAGGTGCTTACAAAGCAGTCCAGCCGCCGTCGACACTGATCGTGGTTCCCGTGATCTGAGCCGCAGCATCACTGCACAGAAAGACAGCTGTACCACCCATCTGTTTAACAGTGGCAAACTCACCTGACGGCTGGCGTTCCAGCATCACCTTCTTGATGACGTCTTCACGGCTCATGTTATGGGTCTTCATCTGATCGGGGATCTGTTTTTCAACGATTGGGGTCAGGACATATCCCGGACAGATAGCATTACAGGTAATCCCCTTTCCGGCCTCCTCCAAGGCAATAACCTTGGTCAAGCCGACAACACCATGCTTGGCAGCTACATAGGCGGATTTGAACGGGCTGGCCGTCAATCCATGAGCGGATGCAACATTAATCACCCGGCCCCATCCTTTCTTCTGCATCTGTGGCAGCGCCGCAGCCGTGCAATGGAAGGCTGATGACAGGTTGATCGCAATGATTGCATCCCATTTTTCAACCGGAAACTCCGCAATCGGAGCAACGTGCTGAATACCGGCATTATTGACCAGGATATCGCAGACACCGGCCCTTTCGATCAGCGACCGGCATTGATCGGACTTTGACATATCGGCCTGAATATAGCGGATATCCGTTCCAAACTCAGCTGCCATATCCGCTGCAAGTTTGTGGTCAGATTCGTCATCCGTAAAGCTGTTGAGCACCACATCAGCACCGGCAGCAGCCAGTTCCCGCGCAACCCCCAGCCCGATGCCGGAGTTTGACCCCGTCACAACAGCCGTCTTACCCTTCAGAACATTCTCGAACATGGGATTTACTCCAATTATTGCTTCCTGCAGAAGGCTTACCCCCGATACTCCTGTATCACAACTGACAGTCATCTTCCCCGGATGTCAGCAATACCACGACCCCGCAACAGACAGAGGTCTATCGCGCCAACCCCAGCCACGAAACAGCTTATCCACATGAGAAGGATATTAGGGTCAGGACTTGTTCTTGGTTATAATAGCCAGAAGATGACGGTTGCAGCGAGGAGGATGGCGGAAAAGAAGGTCTCGGGACATCGGTCGTATCGGGTTGCAACGCGGCGCCAGTCCTTGAGGCGCCCGAACATGATCTCGATGCGATTGCGGCGTTTGTAGCGCCGTTTGTCGTATTTGACCGCCTTCTTGCGGGACTTTCGGCCGGGGATGCATACTCTTATCCCCTTGTCTTTCAACGCTTCTCGGAACCAGTCGGCGTCATAGCCCCTGTCC
>JBKEAB010000090.1:0-9358 GCA_047971845.1 Paracoccus sp. (in: a-proteobacteria)
AATTGGATCGTCGCAGAGATGAACGAGCGGGGCGCGACGATCTGCATCTCGCAGCGGCCGCAGCGGAAAGAGCCGATTCAGATCGACGACGAGATGTACAAGTGGCGCCACCTGATCAAAAATTTCTTCTGCAATCTGAAAGACTTCAAACGCATCGCCCTAAGAGCGGATAAGACCGACACCGTCTTCTCCGCCATGATCTATGCTGCAAGCGCTCTCATCAACGGACGCTGAATCCCCACAGAACCTAAGTCGCTGCATGGTTCGGTCCAAGAGCATAGCAGACCTTTCGATCTGACTGCAGGTTGGCGGGATACCGTTCAAGTTCAACATATTGCGGTGAGATAAGTTTGCGAAGGCCGGCCGGGTACTGCCGGGTGTCAAACTGACCATTCCACCGCCGGAGAATGCCATGCCGGGCGATTGCGAGCCTATCCACATGATCGCCGGGTATATTGGTCGCATGGCGTGGCAGAAAGCCACCGGCTCTGGACAAGAATCACGCGGTAAGACCCAGGCCAAATGTTACAAAATGGTGACTGGACCAGAATTGCGCGGTTGCAAGATGGAACCCCGGATCCCGATCAAGACCTACCTCCGGCGGGCGGAGGTGTTTCCTGACCACATCAGGCAACATCACTGACGACATCATTATGCGGGATCTGGAATGACATTCCGTCAAATGATGCCGTCAGCCGGAGGTTGTTCACTATGGGTATTGCATCAAGCCTGTGATTTTCACGGTGTCAGTTTCCCTTTTCGTACAATCAACTGATGATCGTCTTGATATTGGTGCATTCGCGCAGGCCCTCAACGCCAAACTGAACACCGATGCCGGATTTCCGGACGCCGCCAAAGGGGGCGTTGGGCTGTATGGCTCCATGCTTGTTGATCCAGACGGAACCCGCGCTGATCCTGTTGGCAATAGCCCGTGCGTGCATGGGGTCTGAGGACCAGACAGATGCGCCAAGCCCGCATTTGTCATCATTGGCAAGGCGGATCACATCGTCTTCATTGCGCCATTTCATGATGCCGATAGCCGGACCAAACTGTTCCAGATCATGCAGCTTCATCCCCGGTGTGACTCCGGTCAGGATGGTGGTGGGGAAAAACAGGTCATTACCTTCGGGAATTCCACCACAAACCAGATGAGCGCCCTTGTCGAGTGCGTCCTGCACATAGTCGCGTACGATATTGTACTGATCGCGGTTCTGGATCGGACCAACAATGCTTTGTTCATCCAGCCCGTCACCTATTGGCATGGCTCTTGCGACGCCGGACAGGGCGTCAACCACAGCGTCATGCACATCTTCATGGACATAAAGTCGTTTCAGTGCGGCACAGGTCTGACCGTTATTGATAAAGCATCCCCAGAACAGTCCTTCGGCGATGGCGGCGGGATCGACATCGGGCAAAACAATGCCCGCATCATTTCCGCCCAGTTCCAGCGTTACCCGCTTGATATCATTGGCAGCCGTAGCCATGACCCGCGATCCGGTTGCGATGGAACCGGTAAAACTGACCTTGTCGATCCCTGAATGAGCAGTCAGCAGCGGTCCCAGATCGCCAGCAGATGCCAGAGCCTGAACGACCCCTTCCGGCAGTGCTTGCTGCATGATCTCGACAAGACGCAATGTTGAAAGCGGGGTATTCTCAGATGGCTTGATAATGACGCAATTGCCGGCAAGGATGGCCGGAATGATATGCCAGATACCGATCAGGACCGGCCAGTTCCAGGGTGTGATGGCACCAATGACACCAATTGGCACGCGCTGCACCTCAACCCGCCCTTCTTCGTTGTCCTGCACGGTCTCCGGTTCCAGGGTCAGGCTGGCGGTATAGCTGGTCCATGCCTGACATCCGCCGATTTCAAAGCGGGCACCGACACCATTCAATGGTTTACCCTGTTCGGTTGACAGAAGTCGTGCAAGATCTTCGGCATTCTCGCCGATAAGCGCGGCAACTTTGTTGCATGCGGCCTGCCGTTCGGTCCATGGCGTGGCTGCCCAGCCGGGAAAGGCGGCCCGTGCGGCTGTTACGGCGCGATCCAGGGCTTCGGCCCCGGCCTCAACCGCGCGGCCGGCCAGTTCGCCTGTCGAGGGGTTGATGACATCGAATGCGGCCCCGCTTTCGTCGCGCCTGCCATTGATGATATTGGGATAGACTGTCACGATTATTGCTCCCCTTGATGACGCCCGGGGCGTCTCCTCTGCCTTCAAGCTAAGGGCGGGTTATGGGGCTGTCTTGGCGAATCGCGACAGGTGGTCTCAGTTACTGTTGCGTCGATATTGGCCGGGCGTGCATCCTGCCCAGGTGCGGAAGTCCCGGGTAAAGCGTGAAATATCAGGAAATCCTGCCTGTGTTGCACAGGCGGTTATGGTCAGGTCCGGTCTTGTCCTTAAAAGGATGTGTACAGCAGTCATTCGGTGGCGGGCAATGGCGGCTGACGGGGTCAGCCCCTCAGTTGCCAATGCGCGTTGCAATTGGCGCAGGGATACGCCCAGCAGGTCCGCCAATACAGCCGGAGTCAGTGCAGGGTCAGTGGCACGACGGGCAATCAACTCCTGGGCTGCTGCTGTCAGTTCCAATTCCGTCGGGGACAGGTTTTGTGCGGCAATGGCCAGCAGATCGGCCAGTTCACTTGTCTGCTGCCTGGATAATCGCATCAATGCACGTGTAACGGCTCTGCCCATCACGGATGATGCAGACAGATGCAATCCGGCTGCGGAGGTCTGGCCCAGAGTCTCTGTCAGCTGGGCACGGGGCAGGTGCAGTGATGCCTGAACCGAGCTTGCCTCATAGCGAAACAGTGCAGGGCGGGTTGAGCTGGCAAGAAAGAAATCACCCATGCTCAGGTCAACCAGACGATCACGCTGTTGCATCCGGGCATGGCCTTTTACCTGACGGATCAGGAAATAATGGGGATCATGATCACGCCGCACGTCCCGATCATTGCGTTCTATCGCACGGGCGTTGGTTGCAACATGCACCAGATCAAATCCCCCGAAGCGACTGGTCCTGACTGATCCGGCAGGATTGGCTGCCGGGTGGACATGGAACGCACCACAGACCGCTCGCAGATCACCCTGAAAGCGACGTGTATCGGCAGGTTTCGGCAGCAGGCTGGCGGCCAGCAAGGTTATTCCCCCACGGCTGTGTTTCATCAAGTCCGGGACATATTATTGCGCAGCCGGAATGCGTCAAGTCCACTTGCTGGTGGGGGGTGACTGCAGGCTGGGACGGAAAAGGACAGGGGATACAAAATGCCTGATGGGCAAACCTGTTCTTTCATCATAATGATTACCTTGGAGGAGGATACAGTCGTTACGGACGGTTCTCCTGTCATGTCAAGGCGATGTACCGGGGAGGTAAGAAGAATGAACCGCATCGTAACTGCCGGCCTTGCGGCCGTGATTTCACTGGGGCTGGGTGCTGGTGTCTGGGCGCAGGACATCACCATCAAGTTCAGCCATGTTGTTGCGCCTGATACGCCCAAGGGCAAGGGCGCTGAAAAATTCAGGGAACTGGCCGAGCAATATACAGAAGGAAAGGTGAAGGTCGAAGTCTATCCCAACAGCCAGCTGTATAAGGACAAGGAAGAACTGGAAGCCCTTCAGCTGGGTGCTGTGCAGATGCTGGCTCCGTCGCTGGCAAAGTTCGGGCCACTGGGCATTCAGGATTTTGAGGCATTCGACCTGCCATATATCTTCGATGGCTATGATCAGTTGCGTAAAGTAACGGATGGTGAGGTCGGGCAGGCAATGCTTGCCAAGCTGGAAGACAAGGGGATCAAAGGGCTGGCGTTCTGGGATAACGGCTTCAAGATCATGTCCGCAAATAGTCCGCTGATGATACCGGATGATTTCCTTGGCCTGAAAATGCGCATCCAGTCATCAAAGGTGCTGGAGGCGGAAATGAATGCACTGGGTGCGGTTCCGCAGGTCATGGCCTTCTCAGAGGTATATCAAGGCCTGCAAACCGGTGTTGTCGATGGGACGGAAAACCCGCCCTCTAACATGTACACCCAGAAGATGCACGAAGTGCAGAAGCATGCCACGCTGTCTAATCACGGTTATCTGGGCTATGCGGTGATTGTGAACAAGGAGTTCTGGGACGGGCTACCGGAAGACATACGCGGCCAGCTGGAACAGGCCATGGCTGAGGCAACGGAATTTGCCAATGGCATTGCCAAGGATGAAAATGATGCTGCATTGCAGGCCATGATGGATGCCGGCACGACTGAATTCCACAAAATGACCGAGGAAGAAAAAGCGGCCTGGAAAGAGGCGCTGATGCCGGTGCATGAGGAAATGGCTGATCGTATCGGGGCTGATCTGATTGAACAGATCAAGGCCGTTACCGGCTCCGGTTCCTGACAAATCCGGGGCCGTGCATCTCTGCCCGGCCCTGATCCCGCGATAATAACAACAACGATATGGGGAAGAGGGGATGCGGTTTCTGGACCGGTTCGAAGAGACGTTCATCATTGTACTGATGGCTGCGGCGACAATCCTGATATTCATCGCCGTAACGCAGCGCTATGCGCTCGACCTGACGGCAGATCTGGTCCGCGCCAGCCGGAGCTGGGGCATTGAATGGCTCAGTAATGGTGCGCGATCCTTCTATTCCTGGCTGCGGACGCTGAACCTTGTCTGGGCACAGGAAGCCTGCATCTACCTGTTCGTCTGGATGGCCAAGTTCGGTGCGGCTTACGGCGTGCGCATCGGTATCCATGTCGGTGTCGATGTGCTGTCGGAACGACTGGACGGAACCGCAAAGAAGATTGTCACCACCATCGCCATGTCGGGCGGGATCCTCTTTACCTTTATCGTTGCCTGGATCGGTTTTGACTTCGTGTACCATGTTTATGTCAACGGCCAGGTTTCGCCCGATCTCGAAATCAAGATGTGGATCGTCTATCTTGCCGTGCCGCTGGGATCATCGCTGATGTGTTTCCGTTTCGTGCAGGCGCTGTGGGTTTA
Organism: Paracoccus sp. (in: a-proteobacteria); assembly: GCA_047971845.1. Taxonomy (GTDB): domain Bacteria; phylum Pseudomonadota; class Alphaproteobacteria; order Rhodobacterales; family Rhodobacteraceae; genus Paracoccus. The sequence goes on from JBKEAB010000090.1 coordinate 4,983, forward strand.
TCTGGTCACGGGCGATGTCGCCCATCACAGCTTCGATACCGTTGAAGGGATTGAAGAAGAAGCCGAGACCGATACGGAGGGCAAGGCATGACCGCCCTTATCATTTTCCTGATCCTTGCCTTGCTGCTGATTACCGGAATGCCGGTATCAATTGCACTGGGCCTGACGGTGTTCAGCTTCCTGTTCGTCTTTACCGAGATCCCGCTGGACAGCATCGCGCTGAAACTGTTCACCGGTATCGAGAAATTCGAGATCATGGCGATCCCGTTTTTCATTCTGGCCGGTAATTTCCTGACCCATGGCGGCGTGGCGCGACGGATGATCCGTTTTGCGACCTCGATGGTGGGGCATTGGTATGGCGGTATGGGCATGGCCGCCGTGCTGGCCTGTGCCTTGTTCGCGGCGATTTCGGGTTCTTCGCCCGCGACGGTGATGGCGGTCGGCTCCATCCTGATTCCGGCCATGGTCAAGCAGGGCTACCCGCCGCAATTTGGCGTCGGCTCGATTGCCACGGCAGGCGGACTTGGCATCCTGATCCCGCCTTCCATCGTGCTGGTCATGTATTCGGTTGCAACCACCGGCATGGTCGTAACCGGCCCGAATGGCGAGAACGTGCTTTCGGCCTCAATCGGAACCCTGTTCATGGCAGGTGTCATTCCGGGGTTGCTGCTGGCCGCGATGCTGGGCGGCATGACCTATTGGCGGGCACGATCAAATAACTATCCGCGTATGGAAAAGGCCAGCTGGCGTGAACGCTGGCAGGCTTTCCGGGGGTCGGCCTGGGGACTCTTGCTGATTGTTATTATCATGGGCGGCATTTACGGTGGCTTTTTTACTCCGACCGAGGCTGCTGCTGTCAGTGCGGTTTATGCCTTTGTCATCGCCGTCTGGGTCTATAAGGACATCACCCTACGGGATGTGCCCAAGGTCCTGCTGTCATCGGCCGCGATGTCGGCAATGCTGCTTTATATCATCACCAACGCCGTGATGTTCGCCTTCATCCTGACTTCGGAACAGATCCCGCAATCGCTGTCTGCCTGGATCGTGGAACTGGGCTTTGGTAAGATCGGCTTTCTGCTGATTGTAAACGTCATGCTTCTGATGATCGGTATGGTGATGGAACCATCCGCCATCGTGTTGATCATGGCGCCGATCCTGTATCCGGTTGCAGTCAAGCTGGGCGTTGATCCGGTGCATTTCGGGATTATGATGGTCGTGAACATGGAGATCGGGCTCTGTACCCCGCCGGTCGGGCTGAACCTTTATGTGGGATCGGCGATTTCCCGGCTTGGCCTGACCGAGGTCAGCAAGGCCGCCATGCCTTGGCTGCTGACCGCACTGACATTCCTGATGCTGGTCACATATATCCCCGAAATCTCACTGTGGCTGCCAAGGATGCTGGGAATGTAGCAAGGCAAAAGACAGGGGCTGCCTTCCGGGGCGGCCCTTTTCATATGTTGAGAGTTCTGCGTAATGTCGGATAATCAGGGGCCTGCATGTCACAGAATGCAAAGGCCTCACTTGCGGTATCGGGGCCGATTGCAACCGTGAACAGCCCTGCACCACTGGCAGAGCGCGCACCGGGAAGGGCGTCTTCAAAGGCAATAAGCTCCGACGGTGGCAATTTCAGCTGTTCTGCAGTCACCTGATAGGGCATCGGATCAGGCTTGCGACGTGGCAGGGGATCGGCAGACACAATCTGTTCAACCAGCTCCAGTACGTCCAGCTGAACCAGGGCATCGCGGATTAGGTGTTCGCGTGACGATGAACATATGGCAATCCGCAGGCCGTGTGCATGCAGGTCACGCAGGAAGGCAGCTGCCCCGGGAATAGGCTGGCGCAGCCGGGGAAGCCATTCTTCCCCGACGCCAAAAATTTCATCCTCAATGGCGCGGCTGGTAGCCATATCAACAGGAGCAAAGACATCCGCAACCAGATCATCCATGCTGCGTCCGATACTGGCCGCGATCTGGGCGGCGGAAATTTCCCGGCCATGACGTTCCGCAACAATGTGCTTGGCCTTTTCCCATGCCGGCTCACTGTCAACCAGTGTCCCGTCAAGGTCAAAGACTGCGCCGCGGAACCGTGTTTGCAGGTTTGTCTGAATATCTGTCATGTTGATGCCCCTGTTCATGCCCTGTGGGCGACTTGAAGGGTCAGGTTCGCCGAGGTCAAGATCCTTTGCCGGTTTCAGGTGTCATGCGGCGGACAAGCAACTGTAATGACCGCCCTTTGACCGACCAGCTGACGGCGAAGGCAAATGATGCGATTGCCTCAAGCCAGAAAACGGGTTTCAGGGTGACGAATATATCGTCCAGTCCTGACAGGACCAGCAAGGCGATCATGACCATGGTGCCGACAATCACCCACCCACAGATACGGTAAATATGCTGCCGTGCTCGCTTTTCGGCCGTGTCAGATCCGCCTTTGACGAAAAGAACCAGGGAAAATACTGCCAGAGCACACAGAAAGATTATGGCGCTGACATAATGAATCACGCTTGTCACCTGACTGCCCAGCAGACATTGTGTCAGGGTGCAGCCGGGCAACTGGCCTGCGCTTTCCAGAAGGTTTTCTTTCCTTGCCATCGGGGCCAGTGCAACCCCAAGAGAACCGAGTGCTGCGACGCGCGCCACATTCCTGTCAGTAATGATTCCGGGCGTTTCGGGACGGTAGCCTTCATAACTCCACAGGAATACGGCCTGTGCACAGAAGATACCGACAAATATTTCCCGCATCGGAGTATAGTAATAGGCTGATATACTGTTCTGCAGGCCGCTGGTTGAGGCCAGGCCGTAAATAATCAGCGTCAACGGCATGACAAAGCCCAGACAGCCAATTGCACGCCGTACCGCCAGAAAGGACAGAACAAGGTCGTTTCTGGCTTTTTTCTGTTGGTTGGTCCTCATGTCAGACATCGTACAATCTCCTTTTGAGCAATATATGAAAGAATAAAAAGGCCACCAACCTGGTCAGGTTGATTATTGGTAAAGCCCAGAGTGGAGGACGCATCTGTAAGGTGTAAAGCAGCCGCCGTCTGATGTCTTCCGTCAGGTTTTGATGATAAATGATTATATGTAAGATGCTTATACCATAGATACCTGCCCTTTGTTTGGTCTCAGATGCGAATTGTAGTCCTGAATGAGCGCTCTACCATGGCGTTTCCAACAATATCGTGCTTCAAGTTATGTGCGACCGGTTGTTGTATTGTTATTTTCTGGTCGTCTTGGGGAAGCCTTTTGCCATTTGCCTGAAAGTCTCGGTGGCTGAATGTCAGAGGGATAACGCGAGCATATGAAAAGTTATATCATGGCGCATAATATGCGCCCTAATTTATTTAGTCGTTTCAATTGATTGAATTAATCGGATCGGTTCAGGGCATTGGCAAAGCGCATCAGACACATGGTTGATGAATTTTTCAGCGGCTCTGTCCCCGACCAGACGGAGGTTTCTGAAATTATGGATATTTCGATAAATTCAGCACAACAAATGAAAGAAAATTCCGATCAAGTCATTGATCTGGAAAGCATGCCCTCATTTCTTTTGAACCATATCGTTCATCAATATCACCAAACCTTGCAATCCCGACTGAAGTCGACCGGAGTTTCGACATTGAAGATGCGAATCATCATTTCGCTGAAAGCTTACGGAGAACTGACCGTCAGTGAATTGTGCAATTACGCCATTGCGGAACAGCCCACCATGAGTCGTGCCCTGGATGGTCTGGAACGTCAGGGTATGGTCCGGCGACAGCAAAGCGAAGTTGACAGCCGTTTGCGCCTAATTTCCCTGACAGATGGCGGATTGCGTCTTTTCAATCGCATTTACCCTGAGGTGTCGCGAGTAAATGCCGCGTTGATCGCGGGGTTTTCTGCAACAGAGGGCGAGGATTTTGTCATGCGCCTGCGGCAGATGGTGCGTAGCCTTCGAAGTCTTTGACAATGAAAGCCTGAAATGCCTGTCTGCCACCTTCTGCATGAATGCATCCATATGCCTGATTATCTGGCAACATGCCGATGATGGACATGCAAGGGTGGCGGGTAAGCGTGAGGACCGATGTAATGCTGCTCACGTTGATCTGGCAGTGCTTTTGTACATTAGAGCGTGCTGCACGTATTGAGATTTATACTTCCTTTGGATGAGGCGCTGTGATTCCCTGTCTTTGAGGCAGATATTGGGGATCAACGATGGGTAAGCCGCATCCTGTTGAACTTCGACAGCGTGTCGTGGATCATGTGTCCGAGGGCAACACGCACCGGTCAGCGGCGGCGCGTTTCAGGGTATCGGTCAAGTTCGTCAATGACATGGTTAAGCTTGCGAAGACGACCGGGGGCCTTCTTCCGAAGAAGCAAGGCAACGGCGGCGGGCACGGCAAG
>JBKEAB010000091.1:0-5283 GCA_047971845.1 Paracoccus sp. (in: a-proteobacteria)
AATTGGATCGTCGCAGAGATGAACGAGCGGGGCGCGACGATCTGCATCTCGCAGCGGCCGCAGCGGAAAGAGCCGATTCAGATCGACGACGAGATGTACAAGTGGCGCCACCTGATCAAAAATTTCTTCTGCAATCTGAAAGACTTCAAACGCATCGCCCTAAGAGCGGATAAGACCGACACCGTCTTCTCCGCCATGATCTATGCTGCAAGCGCTCTCATCAACGGACGCTGAATCCCCACAGAACCTAAACTGGATCACTCAAGTGGGAGCTGATCAACGGCATCGGAATTTAAAGTTTACAGGGGCATTTTCACAAATGCGTCCCGCAGTGCTTCGGACCAGGCTTCGGACATGGTTGAAAACTGTGGATCACCTGGCATGATCCGGCGTTTGGCACTGATCCGGCAATCATTCACCCTGATCACCGACAGATCCAGTGGCATACCGACCGACAGGTTCGATTTCATCGTTGAATCCATAGACAGCAACGCCGCCTTCTGCGCGTCTTCCAAGCTGGTTTCCGGTGTCACGACCCGGTCGAGGATTGGCTTGCCGTATTTATGCTCACCAATTTGAAGATAGGGCGTGTCATCTGTTGCCTCAATATGATTCCCTTCGGGATAAACCAAAAACAAGCGCATATCTCCACCGGTGCGCTGACCGGCAACGATAATGCTGGCACTGGCCTGGTTCTGGTTCAGATCAGAGCATTGCGCGGCAATTTCACGTCTGGTCCTGGCAAGTGCATCGCCGATGATATCGGCAACTCCCAGCATGGTTGGAGCCAGCATGATCGAACCGGCTTCATTCGCATCAGGTGCCTCAATCGCTTCCTGCAGGCGTGCAATTGTCGTCTGGGTGACCGACAGGCTGCCTGCAGTCAGCAGGGCTATAATCCGCTCCCCCGGCTCCTCAAAGATGAATGTCTTGCGATAAGTGGCAATATTGTCCAACCCGGCATTGGTGCGCGTGTCAGACAGCAAAACCAGACCGGCATTCAGCTTAAGTGCTACACAATAGGTCATTTGCTGCCCAAAGATTTATCAATCGCGCTATTTAGGCGTCGACCCGTTCAACCGCAACCTTCACATCAAGTTTTTCCGCACCTCCCATGACCGTTACGCCACGGATTGGAGCGGCATCCCGTGCATCCAGCCCCGAGCCCGTGCGCACATAGTAATCATTGGGGCAGGTTTTATTGGCCGCATCAAAACCGACCCAGCCAAGTCCATCGATGAAGATTTCCGCCCATGCATGAGCTGCCTCATGTGCGTTTCCTTCCGCGTCGGCATGCAGATAACCGGAAACATAGCGTGCAGGCATCCCGCGGATCCGGGCAAGGGCAATCAGGGCATGGGCATGATCCTGACAAACGCCGCCACCCAGAGACAGTGCCCCGGCAGCGGTGGTATCAGGATAAGTCAACCCCGGCCGGTAGGCAACGGCTTCAGCAACGAGGCCGGACAGCGCATGTGCCAGATCAAGCTGAGACAGGTTATCCGGTGCCTTCCCTGCCAGATCCCTTAATGCGATATCCGGAGCGGTGAGATCCGTGTCCTGCAGATAGACCATTGGGTGGATCGTTTCGCGATGGCCACGCAGCACGCCAGCCAGATCGGTCGTTTCAACCACACCTTCAATTCGTACCGGCACCTGCGTAACCGGACCATGTATAGTCCACAGCTGCACCCAGTCGCCGGCACCGTCTCGGAACCCTGCGCCAGACACCCCGGCATCGTCCATACCGATATTCCAGTCAATCACCTTCAGCCCCTGATACGCCGATGGTGTCAGACGCAGGCTTTGCACTCCGAAGCGAACGGGTACATCGTAATCATAGGTCGTATGATGAGTAATCTTCAGTCGCATCTTCAGCCCCTGCCGTGGAAATAATCATCCTGAGCACAATTCGCGATCTGACCAATCTCGATAATGAAATAGGTCAGGAACTCATGCAGCCCTTCATCAAAAATCTCTTCGATATCCATACCCTGCAACCGGTCTGCCAGGGCCTGCGCATGATCTCGGGCACTGTGTGGCACCTCAACACCATAACGACGAACCAATGCATCCAGATGGCCAAGAGCTTCCTGTACGGATGTAATCAGGGCACGCGGCGCCTCTTCGTTCAGGATTAGGAAATGCGCAACCCGGCTGGCACTGACATCGTCACCATATGCCCAGTGAAACGCCCGATGAGCCGAAAGGGCGCGCAGAATGACCTGCCATTGATAGTTATCAAGGCCGGAACCGACGAATTCCACCCGTGGCAGCAGGACAAAATACTTCACATCCAGAACCCGGGCCGTCGAATCAGCACGTTCCAGTGCATAGCCAAGGTTCATGAAGTGAAAGCCATCATTACGCAGCTGCGTGCCATCAATGGCCCCGCGAACGGTGGATGCGTGACGGGCAACGAAGTCTGCCAGATCGGCGGCATCCTCCTGTCCGGGCCCAAGACCACGCATTTCCTGCCATGCAACATTCAGCGCGTCCCAGACCCGGCTGGTCAGCGCAGTCCGTACAATACGGCCGGATTCGCGTGCATCATGGATACAGCTGGCAACCGATGATGGATTATCGCGGTCAAAGAGCATGAAATTTTCCATGTTCTCTTCCGTGACCTCTTCATATTTCAGGGCATAGCGGTCAGATGCGCCCGAAGCACGCAAAAGCGACCCCCATTCATTCTGGTAACCTTCAGTTGTGTTTGGCAGAAGCGTAATCCGTGCACCGACCTCGAACAGGCGCGACGCAGTTTCAGCACGTTCCATGTGGCGGCCAAGCCAGAACAGGTTAGATGCGGTACGGCTAAGCATGGTCGTTCCCCCTTATTCCGACAGGACCCAGGTGTCCTTGACACCCCCGCCTTGAGACGAGTTCACGACAAGGCTGCCTTCTTTCAGCGCCACACGTGTCAGCCCACCGGGGACGAGTTCAATCCGTTCACCACACAGGCAGAAAGGGCGCAGGTCGACATGGCGTGGCGCAATGCCTTCATCTACAAAGGTCGGACAGGTCGACAGGGACAAGGTCGGCTGGGCGATATAATTCTGTGGGCTCTTTTCAATCTGCTTCCGGAACTCCTCAATTTCCGCCTTGCTCGACCGGGGACCGACCAACATACCGTAACCGCCCGATCCATGAACTTCCTTCACGACCAGTTCCGGCAAATTATCCATGACGTATTTGTAATCCTCATCCTTCCACAGGGTGAAGGTCTGGACATTTTTCAGGATAGGCTCCTCACCCAGATAAAAGCGTACCATTTCCGGCACGAATGTATAGATCGCCTTGTCATCTGCCACACCGGCACCGGGGGCCGAACAAATTGACACCCCGCCTGAACGATAGACGTCCATCAGCCCCGGCACACCCAGCATGGAATCCCGGCGAAAGCAGAGCGGATCAATGAAGGCATCATCAATCCGGCGATAGATCACATCCACACGCTTCGGCCCTTCGGTCGTGCGCATATAGACAAACTCACCTTCCACAAAGAGATCCGCACCCTCGACCAGTTCCACCCCCATCAGGTTGGCGAGGAAGCTGTGTTCGTAATAGGCACTGTTGAAGTGACCCGGCGTCAGGATAACAACGCGCGGTCGTCCCTGACACTTCTTTGGCGCCACTGACTCAAGTGTACGACGCAGGTATTCAGGATAACCATCCACCGGTTCGATCCGATTACCACGAAACAGTTCAGGGAACATCCGCATCATGATTTCACGGTTTTCCAGCATATAACTGACCCCGGACGGCGTACGGCAATTGTCTTCCAGTACAAAGAATTCGTCGCGCCCGGTCCGGACAAGGTCGATGCCGATGATATGGCTATAGACACCACGCGGGGGAACAAAACCGACCACGGCCTTTTCATATGCCTCGTTCTGATAGACCAGACGGGCCGGGATACGGCCGGCACGAACAATTTCACCGCGACTATACACATCGCGCAGGAAAGCGTTCAGGGCTTTTGCACGTTGCTTGATGCCACGTTCCAGCCGTCGCCATTCACCTTGTGTAAACACCCGCGGCATCATGTCGAAAGGGATTAACCGGTCCGGATCGCCCCCCTCACCATAAACGGCAAATGTGATCCCGATGCGGCGGAACAGTGCCTCGGCTTCGGCCTGTTTGAGTTGTCGCATCTCGGCGGGCATGTGTTCGACCCAGTCCGAGAGGCTGGCATAGGCTTCACGAACCTGCTCGCCATCGAACATCTCGTTATAATACATCCATCCCCCTTCACCACAATTTCAGTCAGCATGGCCTGTTGTGCGGAGATTGAAAAGCGCACTGATGCATGAATTTGTTGCCGGACAATCCGACGACCCGGTTTCAGGACAGGAAAACGACGCCATGGAAGATGTTTAAACTGACCGGGAAATCCCCTAGGATAAGCGGATAAAAACAAGAGGCAGACATGAACAGGTATCTGAAGCTTGCGATCCTGATGCTGGTTGCGTCCTGTGGTGGCGGTGGCAACTACTCTGCTCCGCGCAATCTGGACAATGCCTGTGCCATCATTGCTGAGCGTCCCGCCTATTACCGTGCCATGACCCGTGCAGAACGTCGCTGGGGGATACCGGTGGCAGTGCAGATGGCCGCAATCCATCAGGAATCGAAATTTGTCGGTGATGCACGAACACCGCATCAGTATGCACTTGGAATCATTCCGGTGGGTCGGCAAAGTTCAGCCTATGGTTACAGCCAGGCGCTTGATGGCACATGGGAAGAATATCAGAAGGAAACCGGCAATCGCCGTGCCCGCCGTGACGATATCCGTGATGCCACCGATTTCATGGGCTGGTACATGGATCAGAGCACCCGGATCCTCGGAATTTCAAAATGGAATGCACGGGCACAGTATCTTGCCTATCATGAAGGACGTTCCGGATATCGCCGTGGATCCTACCGGTCAAAAGGCTGGCTGATGAATGTTGCCAATCGTGTCCAGTCACGGGCCGAAATGTATCATACACAGTTGAATACTTGTCGCTGATCTGATCCCGGCCGGTAAAAAAAGCCTAGGCTCCAGACCCATTGATTTTGATGGCTTGTCGTGATTCAGGCTCTGCGAGGAGACCTGATCGATGAGCAATCTTTTCTGGCTGACGGATGAGCAAATGGAGCGTCTGAAGCCGTTCTTTCCCAAGAGCCATGGCAAGCCCCGCGTTGATGATCGCCGTGTGTTGAGCGGCATAATCTTCATCACTCGCAATGGGTTGCGATGGTGCGATGCGCCGAGGGAATACGGCCCGGCAAAGACGCTCTACA
>JBKEAB010000092.1:0-7560 GCA_047971845.1 Paracoccus sp. (in: a-proteobacteria)
AGAATCTGCACGCCGCGCGCGATATAGCCCTGCCGCGCCAGATAGCCGTCGAACTGCCCAAACAGCGCCTCCACCATGCCCGCCCGCGCCAGACCCTCGCGATAGAGCCAGACCGTCTTCGCGTCCGGCACCCGATCCTCCAGCCCGAGGCCGAGGAACCGCATGAACGACAGCCGGTCGCGTATCTGATACTCGATCTGGTCGTCCGACAGATTGTAGAGCGCGCCCAGCACCAGCGTCTTGAACATCACCACCGCGTCCATCGGCTTGCGCCCGGCCCGCGACCTGCGCTCCGACGCCGGCTTGCGCCAGACACGCTCAAGGGTCGCGCGAAATTCCTCCCACGGCACGACGGCGTCAATCTCGACCAGCGGATCTTTCCGGGCATCCAGGCTCGCGTAGCGGTCTGAAAGATCAAAGAAACCCATCTGCGCCATCGGCAAACACCAAAATACGAAAATCCTCGGATGTCATACCCCAGAGGTCGCGCCGGGGCAATTTTTCGAGGGGCCCAATGATGAATCTCTTTTGCTATTGATTTTCCAAAAGCAGTTTTATCTTGCCGAAGGCTTTCATTTCATCACCATGCTGATTAGGTCTCTGACATAATTTCGGCTGACAGGCCGTCCCGACCGCTGGAGAAAGCGATGCCCCAGCCCATGCCCGAATGGGTGACCTCGACCGGACTGACTCCTTATGATGATGCCGTCACCGCAATGGAGGCCCATGTCGCCGCCATGCAGAAGGGGCTTGCACACGAAAGAATATGGCTGGTCGAACACCCACCCCTGTATACGGCTGGCACATCCGCCAAGGCTGCCGATTTGCTGGAAGCATATTTTCCGGTCCATGAAACGGGTCGTGGCGGACAATATACCTACCATGGCCCCGGACAACGCGTGATTTACACGATGCTGGACCTGAACCGGCGCGGCCGGGATATCCGCAGTTTTGTCCAGACGCTGGAACGCTGGGTCATCGACACGCTGTCCGAATTCGGTATCCGGGGGGAAATCCGTGAAGGACGTGTCGGGGTCTGGGTTCCGCGGCCGGAAAAACCGGCCCTGCCTGACGGGACGCCTCATGAGGACAAGATTGCCGCAATCGGAATCAAGCTGCGCCGCTGGATCAGCTTTCACGGCATTGCCATCAATGTTGAACCGGATCTATCGCATTATAATGGAATCGTCCCCTGTGGCATTTCAGGTCATGGAGTCACCAGCCTCGTGGACCTTGGCCTGCCGGTATCAATGAACGATCTGGATACGGCGCTGCGAACAACCTTCACCCGCCGTTTTGATGTGGAGGAATGAATTGACTGATGTCATGCCATTTCGCCACATTCCCTGCTACGCGCGACAGGTTACTTTTGCGTGCAGCAAATTCGTTGAAAGGAAGACACGATGAAGACCAGCCTGTTTGCCACACTTGCCGTGTTCACGCTTGCCGCACCCGCCTTGGCGCAAGACCCCGCCGTGACCGGAGACGCAGCCAAGGGTGAAAAGGAATTCAACAAGTGCAAGGCCTGTCACATGATTCAGGACGATGCAGGTGAAGACATCGTCAAGGGCGGGAAAACCGGCCCGAACCTGTTCGGTATTGTCGGCCGCAAGTTCGCCGTACAGGAAGGCTATAAATACGGCGACGGCATCCTGGCCCTGTCGGAAACCAACCCTGATGCTGTCTGGGATATTCACTCGCTGAAAGCCTATGTTACCAACCCGACCGGATATCTCGACGAATATTCGGGCGATGAAAAGGCCAGGTCGAAGATGACGTTCAAGCTGACCAAGAATCAGGATGATCTGATCGCATATCTGGTCAGCGTATCGCCCAATGCACCTGCCCAGCCGGCCGAAGGGGACGGCTCCCCTCAAGCCCCGGCAGAGTAAGCACCATAACACAATATAACCAATACCGGTGTTCCCGCCTTATAACCAATACCGGTGTTCCCGCCTTTTACGCGGGAACACCAGCTCGATCCGCAAAAACTTGTTGCCAAGACTACAGTTTTCGTTCTGAGGCACATTGCCGCATCTGGTCTCTGGCGTTATGATGCCGACATCTGCCGGCCAAGCCGGCTGCCTCAGGATCAACCCAGGGAGATCGAGCAATGGCCGATGCAGCCGTTCACGAACCCGGCGGACATCATGATACACGCGGGTTTTTCACCCGTTGGCTCATGTCCACCAACCATAAGGACATCGGTGTCCTTTACCTCTTCACTGCCGGCATCGTCGGCCTGATTTCTGTCTGTTTCACCGTCTATATGCGGATGGAACTGCAACATCCCGGTGTACAATATATGTGCCTGGAAGGCGCACGCTTCATCGCAAATGCGGCTGAACCCTGCACCCCGAACGGGCATCTGTGGAATGTCATGATTACTTATCATGGCGTGCTGATGATGTTCTTCGTCGTGATTCCGGCACTATTCGGCGGATTCGGGAATTATTTCATGCCGTTGCAGATTGGCGCTCCGGACATGGCATTCCCACGGCTGAACAACCTGTCCTACTGGCTTTATGTCTGTGGTGTGGCGCTTGGTGTTGCCTCGCTTCTGGCACCTGGTGGCAGCGACCAGCCGGGTTCGGGTGTGGGCTGGGTACTTTACCCACCGCTCTCGACAAATGAGGCCGGTTACTCAATGGATCTGGCGATCTTCGCCGTCCACGTCTCTGGGGCCTCTTCGATTCTGGGCTCAATCAATATCATCACTACCTTCCTGAACATGCGGGCTCCTGGGATGACGCTGTTCAAGGCTCCTCTGTTCGCATGGTCGGTTTTCATCACCGCCTGGCTGATCCTGCTGTCGCTGCCGGTTCTGGCCGGGGCTATCACCATGCTGCTGATGGACCGCAATTTCGGCACCAATTTCTTTAACCCCGCAGGCGGCGGGGACCCAGTGTTGTATCAGCATATCCTGTGGTTCTTCGGACACCCGGAAGTCTATATCATCATTCTGCCCGGATTCGGCATCATCAGCCATGTCATCGCCACCTTCGCCAAGAAGCCGATCTTCGGTTACCTGCCGATGGTTCTGGCCATGGCCGCAATCGGGGTACTGGGCTTTGTCGTCTGGGCACACCACATGTACACAGCCGGCATGTCACTGACCCAGCAAAGCTATTTCATGCTGGCAACGATGACCATTGCCGTACCGACCGGCATCAAGGTCTTCTCGTGGATCGCAACCATGTGGGGGGGCTCGATTGAGTTCAAGACGCCGATGCTCTGGGCCTTCGGCTTCCTGTTCCTGTTCACTGTTGGCGGCGTCACCGGCGTTGTTCTGGCGCAGGCACCACTGGACCGGGTCTATCACGATACCTACTATGTCGTGGCACATTTCCACTATGTGATGTCGCTTGGCGCAGTATTCGCGATCTTTGCCGGGATCTATTTCTGGCTGGGCAAGATGTCGGGACGGCAATATCCGGAATGGGCAGGCAAGGTGCACTTCTTTGCGATGTTCATCGGATCAAACCTGATCTTCTTCCCGCAGCATTTTCTGGGCCGTCAGGGCATGCCACGTCGCTATATCGAGTATCCCGAGGCCTTCGCCTACTGGAATAACATCTCGTCAATCGGGGCCTATATCGCCTTTGCATCCTTCCTGTTCTTCATCGGAATCATTTTCTACACGCTATTTGCCGGAAAGCGCGTAACCGAGAATAATTACTGGAACGAATACGCAGATACGTTGGAGTGGACCCTGCCTTCACCACCACCTGAACATACGTTTGAGCAGCTTCCAAAGCGCGAAGACTGGGATCACAGCCACGCCCACTGACGGCAAGGCCATCCCGATCCGGCCCCGGAGAAATCCGGGGCCGTTTTCATATCCGTATGGATCCCGCCCTTCTGCATGGGCCGCCAATCCGGAAAGGTCCGTTCATGCCCTATGACTGGCACGACGACAAAGGCACGCAGGTTCTTCGTGCCTGGCCATACAGATCGCTGCCCCGCAAGGGGTTTGTCTGGTTTCTTGCTATTACGGCCATATTGCTTGCCCTGCCCCTAACAGCCCTGCTGGGCAGCATGCTGTTATGGGGACTTTTGCCTTTCATGCTGGTAACAATCACCGGCATCTGGTGGGCCATAAACCAAAGCTACCGCAGCGGCCGGACTTTGGAAATACTCAGACTGTCTCGAAACCGCATCAGCCTTACCAGATCCGATCCGGGACAACCTGACCGTCAATGGAATGCCAACCCCTATTGGATCCGGGCAACAATCCGGCCGGGGCCTGTCGAAAACTATCTGGTACTGACCGGAGACCACGAATCAGGACGCGAGATTGAGTTCGGTTTATTCCTGTCCACCGCGGAGCGCGCCGAACTGGAAGCCAGTATAAACCATGCCCTCACCCGGATACGGAATCAGATAACCTAGATTCAAGCCCCATTGATCTTGCACCTGCCGCGTGGTTCAGCCTCCGCAAGGAGACTGATTGATGGGCAGTCTTTTCTGGCTGACGGACACGCAGATGGCGCGGCTCGAACCCTTGAGCCCTGGCCGACCGCACGTCGATAACCGGCGGATACTGGGCGGGATAACCTTCATCAGTCACAAAGGTTACGAGGGCGAGATGCACCGGCCCGCCCAAGACCCGCTGCAACCACTGGAAGTAGTGGAGACAAAGGGGTCTTCGATTGAATGATGGATGGCCTGATCGCCAAGGCTGCGGGTCCGAAGGTGGCAACAAACCTGCAGTCGAAAAGGGGGACACGGCAAGCAAAAGGGCCGTCTGATCGGTCGCACAAAAGGCAGCATGAACATCGAACTGTATGCTGTCACCAATGCGGAAGATCGCCGATCCGGTTCTTCATGAGCGCAGGCCAGGTCAGCGGTTACATCGGCGCGGCTGCCCTGCTGGGCAGATTGCTAAAAGCAGAGTGGCTGCTGCCCGACCGGGGATATGATGCCGATTGGTTCCGGGAAGCGTTGAAAGGCAGGGGGATAAAACCCTGTATCCCCGGCCTGAAATCATGCGGCAAGCCTGTCAAGTATGGCAGGTGCCGCAACAGGATCAAGATCATGTTCGGCTGACTGAAGGATTGGCGCAGGGTTGTAACCCGTTAACGACCGATGCCCAAAGGTCTTCCTTTCAATCATCACCCTTGCCGCTACCATCATCTGCTGGCGATAATCCGAGGACAAGGTCTGACCTTAATACAGGCATGATGACGCATTATACCGGAGCCGCGCGACAAAATGTCGCAAACACAGGAGGCGCAAAAAGACAAGAGCAGAAATTCCCAAAACAGAACGAAAATGAAACGTGAATGTTGCCACGGCGTTGCCAGATCGGCCTTGCGGCTGTCTGGCACATCGGCTAAACCCTGCAAACCTTGGCTAGCGGTGGGTTGGCGGAGAGGTTACGCACCGGATTGCAAATCCGTGTAGACCGGTTCGATTCCGGTACCCACCTCCATGCCCGCCCTGCCCTGAAATTGAAAGGACGATGTTGCTGTATCGCGGCGCATTCTGGCTGGCTGGCGCAGCGTTTCGCCCTTTTGCAGGGGATGAAATGACAGAGCGGCTGGCACTGGACCCTCCCCGTGACGGGGAAGATGCGCCAATCTGGCTGCATGGTGCCAGCGTGGGCGAACTGACATCCGGCAAGCCGGTCATTGACATGCTGTCAGCAAGGGCTCCGTTGATCGTGACCTCAAATTCGACAACCGGTCGCGCACTTGTGAACGACTGGAATATACCTGCACGGCTCGCACCGCTTGATGCGCCGCAGGCATTGCACCGCTTTCTGAAGCGCTTTCGTCCCCGTGTCTCCGTAACCTTGGAAAACGAACTTTGGCCAAACCGATCTACAGCACTGGCAGCGGCCGGTATCCGCCAGATCGTGATCGGGGCACGAATGTCGGAACGCTCAGCCCGGCGGTGGTCCCGCATACCATGGCTGATCCGGCCTATGTTGCATCGGATTGACGGGCTTTCAGCCCAGAATCTGGGCAGCGAAGAACGGCTGACATCATTGGGCCTGCCAGCCGGCGCATTGCTACCACGCATGCAGCTGAAGTTACTGGGCCCGGCCCGCAGCCAGCCCGGTCCACAACCGGAAACCCGCGAATATACGATTCTTGCCGCATCGACACATGAGGGCGAAGAGGAGCTGGTTCTTGACGCTTTCATGGCAGCGCGTCGACAAGTGCCGGGATTGCGCCTGATCATAGCCCCCCGCCATCCCGACCGCAGCGATGAAATCGTCGCCATGATGGCCGCGCGAGGATTGCCACCAGCCAGACGTTCCGCCGGAGCAGATGAAAGTGCCCCCATACTGCTTGCCGATACGCTTGGCGAAATGTCCCGTTGGTATGATGCCGCCGCAATCTGTATAACCGGCGGATCTCTGGTTGCCCACGGAGGCCATACACCGTGGGAACCTGCCGCTCATGAATGTGCCATCCTGCATGGTCCGCATGTCACCAACTTCTCGGAAGATTATGCCATACTTCATGCCGCGGGTGCCGCTGAGACCCTGGCACAGGATGCCGGAACCACACTTGCCTGGCTGGCCGGTTCTCCTGCCGGGGCTGTCATGATGGGTGAACGTGCCCGTAGGTTGCTTCTTACACGCGCGGGTAAAGCAACTCCGCTGGTCAGCACGATCCTGAATACAGCAGGGGTTGAAGAAGCCATGAAGGAACCCGATGTCATGTCCGACAGAAGGACTACATCGTGATCCGATATGATCTGAATTGCACGGGCGGACATCGCTTTGACGGCTGGTTCGCATCCTCATCGGCATTTGAAACGCAGCGTAATTCCGGACAGATTCACTGTACGATTTGTGGCAGCACCAGAGTCGACCGCGCCCTTATGACACCGGGTGTTCCTGCCAGATCAAACAGTCAACCGGGGAAGAACAAATCCACTCTTGAACAATTGCGCGATCATGTCGAGGCAAACTCTGACTATGTCGGATTACGATTTGCCGATGAAGCCCGCGCCATGCATGAAGGCCGGTCTGAATCCCGTGCAATCCATGGCGAAGCCCGCCCCGAAGACGCTCGCGCCCTGATTGAAGACGGTGTCCCCATCGCCCCCCTGCCCTTCATCCCGAAACGCAAGACCAACTGATTTCCCAACAGAATGCGGGACAATATCCACAAAAAAGAAACGTCGGCTATCAAAACACAGACTCATATGCTCAGCAAAAAGGCAGAACCCAATCAGAACAACTGACATTCGATTGCTCTTTGCGTTGCCCTAGGATCAGGACTTGTTCTGGCGTCATAGCCAGAAGATGACGGTTGCGGCGAGTGCGACGGCGGAGAGGAAGACCTTGGGGCACCTGTCGCAGCGGGTGGCAACCCGTCGCCAGTCCTTGAGCCTGGCGAACATGATCCCGATGCGGTTGCGGCGTTTGTATCAGCATCTGTCGTATTTGACGGGATTGCCGCGCGACTTCCTGCCTGGGATGCAGGGATTTATCCCTCTGTTTTTCAACGCATCTCTGAGCCAATCAGCGTCATGGCCCCGGTCAGCCAGCAACCATTCCGCTTTGGGTAAGCTACCCAGCAGGGCCGCAGCGCCGGTGTA
>JBKEAB010000093.1:0-8327 GCA_047971845.1 Paracoccus sp. (in: a-proteobacteria)
CGCCAGATAGCCGTCGAACTGCCCAAACAGCGCCTCCACCATGCCCGCCCGCGCCAGACCCTCGCGATAGAGCCAGACCGTCTTTGCGTCCGGCACCCGATCCTCCAGCCCGAGACCGGGAAACCGCATGAAGGAAAGTCGGTCGCGTATCTGATACTCGATCTGGTCGTCCGACAGATTGTAGAGCGCGCCCAGCACCAGCGTCTTGAACATCACCACCGCGTCCATCGGCTTGCGCCCGGCCCGCGACCTGCGCTCCGACGCCGGCTTGCGCCAGACACGCTCAAGGGTCGCGCGAAATTCCTCCCACGGCACGACGGCGTCGATCTCGACCAGCGGATCCTTCTTGGCGTCCAGGCTCGCGTAGCGGTCTGAAAGATCAAAGAAACCCATCTGCGCCATCGGCAAACACCAAAATACGAAAATCCTCGGATGTCATACCCCAGAGGTCGCGCCGGGGCAATTTTCGAGGGGCCCTACTGAAAATGCAAGGCGGCCCGAAGACCGCCTTGTGACAGGATCATTGCGTAGGTAAGTCACTGGTTTCAGTGAGTTTCTGTTCCTGAAGATTCCTCAGTTTCTGTTGCCTCTTCCGGAGAGGGAAGCGCGGCCTCGGTTTCCGTTTCCATTTCGTTTACGGTGATTTCGGTTGCGCCTTCTTCTTCATGTTCGGAGGGTGTGACTACTTCTGCCGGTGCGGTTTCGCGTTTGCGGAAGACATAATCCGGGGCAGCCTGGGCCTCTTCCGCAATCAGTTCGGTCGTGATTGTCTGGGCATCAGAATTCACTGTCAGCTGATTCCATGGGACGGCAATCTGCTTTTCCCCGATACCCAGAAAACCTCCAACGCCAATGATGGCCGCAATCATCTGCCCGCTTTCGGCATTGACGATCAGATCACGAACCTGCCCGATCTCTGTCCCGTCAGGAGAGGTAACCGTGGCAGCGCTGATCCAGTCCATGCGCAATTCATGCGCAGCCTGCTCACGTACAATCTTTTCGCTGGTGGCCATTTCAGCCTGCAAGGCAGCGGTGGTGGCTGCTTCGGCTTTGGTTCTGGTGGGCGCACCATCTATGGTTTCCGTTGCGGTTGCTTCAGCCATACCTTCGGTTTGTGATCCGACAGGCGTTTCCGTTGTCTGGGCCAGTGCCACACCGGCAAGTGGCAACAGGAATACAGTTGTCAGAAGAACCTTATGCAAATTGATTTCCCCTTATCGTAGTGCAGGTGCCGGTTTGTCACCCGCTTCACGAAAGTAATCCTCATATCTGACGATAGTTCCGCATGGTGTCGGAAAGTCGCGAAATCTTGTGAATGCCGTGAGGGTTGCTGATTGAACGGGGCTGAGTTTAATCTTCGCCACGGTAGGGGCGTACATATTGCAGTGCCATGTCCCAGGGAAAGAAGATCCATGTATCCTGACTGACCTCTGTCACATAGGACTGGACCATCGGCTTGCCTTTGGGCTTGGCATAGACCGTGGCAAAATGGGCTTTTGGATACATTTCGCGGATCAGTTCCAGCGTGCGCCCGGAATCGACCAGATCATCTACGACCAGAATTCTGTCTCCGTCACGCATCAGGTCCGGGTCGGGCCGTTTAAGAACCTGCAGGTCGCTTTGCCCGGCATCTGCTGCCACGCCTTTGTAGGATTTGATTGAAATCGTATCGATTGTGCGGATGTCAAGTTCACGTGCAACGATCATGGCAGGGACCATACCACCACGGGTAACGGCAACAATGGCACGCCATTCCTGGCCGTCCAGTCGCCATGCAAGGGCGCGGGCGTCACGGTGCAGCTGATCCCAGCTGACATGGAATCCCTTTTCGTGGGGAAGGCGGTCGGTATCGATCATGTGTCCTCTCAGTCCTTGATGATCAGCAGGATGCCCAGAATGGCAAGCGCGACGGCCGCAGTCCGGTCAATCCAGAATTTGGCACCGAAATAGCGCTTTCGCATGGTGGCTGTCGACATGACCAGAGTCACTACAGAATACCAGAAAAATTCGGTTGATAGTGCTGTTGCATAGACTGACATGCTTTTGGTGTATGAAAGCGGGCCGGGAAACAGCTTCAGGATCAGGGCTGCATAAAACAGTGCCGGCTTGGGGTTGGACAGGTTCAGAAGGATGCCCCCAAGGAAACCCCGGCCAAATTTCTTTTCTGCGGCCTCTGGCAGTGGGGCGGATGCAGTGCGCCACAGGCCCCATGCGATCCAGAGGACATAGATCCCCCCGATGATCCTGACAGTGCTATAAACTACAGGCTGGGTCTTGAAGATCAGAGATAAGCCGGCCAAGGCAAAAAGACACCAGAGAGAGGCACTGAATGCGAGGCCCAGCCCGAAGGGCAGGGCAAGCTCACGTCCGCGTGAAAATGATGTCTGGATTGCGGCAACAATTGCAGGGCCGGGTGACAACAGTGCAACTGTTATCAGCCCGACCAATGCAAGATAGGATTCGATTCCCGACAGATCAGCCGTCCTTACGGCCGGACACCACGTCGATATCGGGGGCATCCACTGCTTTCATTCCGACAAGGTGATAGCCCGCATCGACGTGATGGGTTTCGCCGGTGACACCACTGCCCAGATCCGACAGCAGATACAGTGCGGATTTGCCGACCTCGTCCTGTGTCACATTGCGGCGCAGTGGTGAGTTTAGCTCGTTCCATTTCAGGATATAGCGGAAGTCTCCGATCCCCGAAGCGGCAAGTGTCCTGATCGGTCCGGCAGAGATAGCGTTGACACGGATACCGTCCTTGCCCAGATCCTCGGCCAGATAACGTACGGATGCCTCAAGCGCAGCCTTGGCAACCCCCATGACGTTGTAGCGCGGCATGACCCGTTCGGCACCGTAATAGGTCAGTGTGACCATGCTGCCGCCATCGTTCATCAGTTCAGCGGCATGGCGGACAGCCATGGTAAATGAATAGACCGAAACATCCATCGTCATCATGAAGTTGTCGTGCGTGGTATCGACATACCGGCCGCGCAGCTGGTCCTTGTCTGAAAAACCAATGGCATGAACCAGAAAGTCGATCTTGCCCCAGGTCTTGCCAATCTGTTCGAACATTACGGCCACGGAGGCTTCATCGGTCACGTCACAGTCGAACAGCATATCCGACCCGAGTTCCTGTGCCAGTGGCTCTGCCCGCTTTTTCATTGCCTCGCCCTGATAGGACAATGCAATTTCTGCGCCATGATCAGACAACGCTTTCGCGATGCCCCAGGCAATGGATTTATCATTGGCCAAGCCCATGATCAGGCCCCGCCGTCCGGCCATCAGGCCATCGCTTTTGCTGCTTGACATGCCCCTCTCCGTCTCACCTTTTTAGCAGAACTAGGCGAAAGCAGGGGGAGCATCAAGCATGAGCACACGTGAAGGCATATTTGCCGGCGATGATCCATTTCTTATTGCGCAGTCATGGCTGGCTGAAGCCGAAGCCAGTGAACCCAATGATCCGAATGCAATCGCACTGGCAACAGTGGATGAAGACGGGTTGCCTGATACGCGGATGGTTCTGCTGAAGGAAATCGAATCATACGGCAGTGGACAAGGCGCATTCGTCTTCTATACGAACTATGACAGTGTAAAGGGAAAACAGATTGAGGTAACCGGAAAGGCGGCTTTTGTGATGCACTGGAAATCCTTGCGCAGGCAAATTCGCGTGCGGGGGATCGTAACGCGGGAAGATGGTGAAAAAGCAGATGCTTATTATGCCAGCCGGCCATTGCAAAGCCGGATCGGAGCGTGGGCATCAGCACAAAGCCAGCCCCTGTCATCACGACGTGCCCTGATGATGGCTGTGGCACGGGAGGGGACAAAATGGGGGACAACTCCTCAAAGGCCTTCCTTTTGGGGAGGTTTCAGGATATTACCCGTTCAAGTTGAGTTTTGGGCGGACGGTTCGTTTCGCTTGCATGATCGGTTCCGGTGGTTAAAAAAGTGCTCTTTTTCCGATTCGGTTTCGGGTGAGTCGTGTCGTTGGAACGTGACGCGGTTGTCCCCATAAATTTTATTTGATGTAATTTATCGACTATATGATTGAAATGTATGGACTTGCTTGTGCTTTACGTAACGTCAAGTAGTATACTTTGATGGGGACTAGGTGGCCGAGTTGTGTGAATATCCTCCGCGAATGTGAATTTTGGGTGCGCTACGCTCCGAACGGGCGTCAGGCGTTGGCAGTGGTATGACAATACTAGACGAAAGTGTAGTTACTGAGGTTTCCGGGTCCATCAAATGGTTTGATCCGACCCGTGGTTTTGGTTTCATCATCAGCGATGAGACCGGGCCGGATATTCTGCTGCATGCAAATGTCTTGCGCAACTTTGGGCAGAGTTCGGTTGCTGACCGATCGCGTATCCGGGTTCTGGTTCAGAACACTACGCGTGGATTTCAGGCGATCCGGATATTGGAAATCGAGCCGCCGGAAGGTGATGGTGGCCCGCCGATCAGCGATCTGGCTGACACGCCGCCGGAAAAATTGGCTCTTTTACCGTTTTTGCCTGCCCGGGTGAAATGGTTTGATAAGGCGAAGGGGTTCGGGTTTGCCAACCTGTTCGGTCAATCCGGTGATGTCTTCCTGCATTGTGAGGTGCTGCGTCATTCCGGTTTGTCCGATCTGGGGGTAGGTGAAGCTGTTGCCCTGCGTGTGGTTGATGGCCGGCGTGGACTCATGGCTGCGCAGATCGCACCATGGGAAAAGGGCAGTTCGGATACCATGGATACCGAACAGATATGAAACTGCGTTGCCAGTTGGGCTGGGCGGCCGCCGTGCCGCTGACCTTGGCCGGGACAGCAGTTTATCCGGCATCTTCCTGTCTCGACGAATTTTCCTTGTTTCACGAGGCTGAGGCGGCATTCCATGTCGAGATTGCCGATGATCCTGATGAACGGGCACAAGGGCTGATGTATCGTGGAAGCCTCGCCCCGGATTCGGGTATGCTGTTCATTTATGAGATGCCACAGGAAGTGTCGTTCTGGATGAAGAACACGCTGATTCCACTGGATATGATATTCATGGATGCCAGCGGTACGATTCGCTACATCTATCCTTCGGCACGGCCGTATGATCTGACAGCCATTCCCGGTGCGCGGGCAGGAGATCCTGCCCCTGAACGGCTGATGGTTCTTGAAATTGCTGGTGGAGAGTCCGCTCGTCTGGGGCTGACGGAGGGCATGGCGATGTCTCATCCGCGACTTAATCAGACTCAGGCGGCAATACCGTGTCAATAGGGGTTCCCTCCCGCCGAAACTCTCGTTAGAAGCACTTTCGTGTCGGGGCGTGGCGCAGCTTGGTAGCGCGACGGTTTTGGGTACCGTAGGCCGGAGGTTCGAATCCTCTCGCCCCGACCAACGCTCAGCCGATTTCAGAAGTCCCGGCTTGCCGTCTTGATCCGGATTCGGCCGGGGTCTACCGGGGTGCGGTGCCGTCCCGCCGCTCGGCCAGCGCCCGGCGTGCATGGCCGGGCAGGATCAGGAAGCCGCGGGCATAACGGGCGGCCAGCCGCCGCGGGTTGGTCAGCATCCGCCACAGCCATTCCATCTTCGCCCTGCGCATGAATTCGGGTGCCCGGCGCTGCTGCCCCGAGACGAAATCCAGCCCCGCCCCGACCGAGGCGAAGCCCACGCCCTTCAGCGCGTCGCGGGCGCGGATGGCGAAGCGTTCCTGCCGTGGCGCGCCGAGGCCCAGAAGGCAGAGCTGCGCGCCCGAATTGGCGATGCGCGCGATCAGCCGGGCGGCCTCTGAACTGGCGGGGTCGCAGGGAAAGGCGGGCTCCGAGTGCATCACCTCCGACTGGCCCGGTTGGGCCGCGTCCAGCCGCTCGGCGGCGATCCGCACCGAGGTCTCGGTGCCGCTGATCAGCGCAACGGGCGTATGGTGGCGGGCGGCCTGTTCGGCCAGCGGATGCACCAGTTCCGACCCCGGCACCAGCTCGACCGGCTGGCCGGCCAGCCGCGACAGCCAGACCACCGGATTGCCGTCGGCACAGATCAGGTCATGGGCCGCATAGGCGCGGCGGAAGGCCTCGTCCCGGCCGAGCTGTTCGAGATGGTCGACATTCAGCGTCGCCAGCGCATAGCCCCGGTTCGCGGCCATCCGCGCCGCGACGCCCGACAGCAGCGCCTCGCGATCGGTGCAATTGACCCGGATCACCTGACCATCGGGATAGGTAAAGCGCATCTGATCGACCCGGAGATTGGCGTTGTCGGGCTTTGACTGTATGGTCATGCAGACAAGGCCGCCAGCAAAATTCGGTAAAGTGTTCCCAATCGGTTAACGGATGACCCCCTCTCCCTTCGCCACGATCATGCTGCTGATGTGGCCGCTGATCACCGCCCTGATCTTCATGCGCGTGGAACGGGTGAACGCCTTCATCTGGTCGATCCTGGCGGGCTACATGTTCCTGCCGCCCTCGATCGCCATCGACCTGCCGGTGGTGCCGGCGATGGGCAAATACGAGATCGCCTCGGTCTCGGCGCTGCTGATGCTGTGGCTGGGGCTGGGGCGCAAGGTGGTCGAGCGCGATCCGATGGCCGCCGATGCCCGTCCGGTCATGCCGGGCTGGATCAGGTTCCTGGTCTTCCTGCTGATGACATCGACCATCTTCACGGTGCTGACCAACAGCGACCCGCTGATCGCCGGCATCACCTACCGGCCGGGCATGCAGATCGCCGATGTCGCCGCCTCGGCCATCCTGCAGACGATCGAGCTGATCCCGTTCTTCCTGGGCTTCCAGCTGCTGTCGACGCCGCACCAGACGCGCAAGCTGCTGATGGCGCTGATGGTCGCGGTGCTGGTCTATTCGATCCCGATGCTGGTCGAGATCCGGCTGAGCCCGCAGCTCAACACCTGGATCTACGGCTATTTCCAGCACGAATTCGCCCAGGCCATCCGCTATGGCGGCTTTCGCCCCATCGTCTTCATGACCCACCCGATCTGGGTCGCCTCCTTCGCGACCATGGGGTTCATCGCCACGCTGTGCCTGACCCGGGCCGAACAGCCCACGGCGCGGATGATGATGGTGATCATCTATCTGGCCGGGCTGCTGATCCTGTGCAAGACCATGACCGCGGTGCTGATGGCGGGGCTGGCGCTGCCGCTGGTGCTGGTCGCGCCGCCCCGGCTGATCCTCAATCTCAGCGCGATCATCGCCCTTGCGGTCTTCGCCTATCCGGTGCTGCGGCTGATGGACATCATCCCCACCCAGGAGATCGTCGACCTGGTCCAGCAGAACCAGCCGGACCGGGCCGATTCGCTGGATTTCCGCTTCGAGAACGAGCTGATCCTGCTGGAACGGGCGATGCAGCGCCCGTTCTTCGGCTGGGGCGCCTGGGGCCGCAATTTCCCGATCAATCCGGTCACCGGCCGGCTGGCCGCCGTCGCCGACGGCGCCTGGGTGATCTCTTTCGGGACCAGCGGCATCCTGGGCTATCTGGCGCGGTTCGGCCTGCTGATCAGCCCGATCCTGATCATGTGGCAGCGCAGTTTCGCGCTGTTCCGGCGTTTCGACAAATCCGATTCGCTGATGATCGTCACCCTGGCGCTGATTCTGGCGGTGAACCTGATCGAGCTCATTCCCAATGCCACGCTGACGCCGCTGACCTGGCTGCTGAACGGCACCATCCTCGGCCATGCCAGCCGGCTGCAATATTCGCGCGAACTGCGCCGCCGCTGGAAGCGCGAGGACAGCGAATCGACCGAAAAGGATGGCATGCGCCCCGCGCTTTAAGCTTGTCGCCGAATTGCGCCTAGGCAGGGTTCGGATTTTGCGGATATGATCGGAAATGCAGGTTCAACTGACTGGAAACGGTAACGGAATGAATGCCCCCCAAGGCCTGCAGGTCGGTCCGAACGATATTGCGGTCATCGGCATGGCGGCGCAGTTGCCGGGTGCCGGGGACGTGGCCGCCTATTGGGAAAATCTCTGCGCGGGGGTCGAATCCATCCGGCCCGTCAGCCGCGAGGATCTGCTGGCGCGGGGCGAATCGCCCTCGGTGCTGACCGACCCGAATTACGTCCCCGCCGCAGCAATTCTTGATCAGTTCGACGGTTTCGACGCCGAGTTCTTCGGTCTCAGCCCCAAGGATGCGGCGATCATGGACCCGCAGCACCGCAAGTTCCTGGAAACCTGCTGGCACGGGCTGGAGGATGCCGGGCAGATGCCCGAACGCTTTGGCGGCCTGATCGGGGTTTATGCCGGTTGCGGAATGGGCAGCTATTTCTATTTCAATATCTGCGCCAATCGCGAACTGGTCGAGGGCGTCGGCCATTTCCTTTTGCGCCATACCGGAAACGACAAGGATTTTCTCTCGACCCG
>JBKEAB010000094.1:0-16844 GCA_047971845.1 Paracoccus sp. (in: a-proteobacteria)
ACAGGGGCTATGACGCCGACTGGTTCCGAGAAGCATTGAAAGGCAAGGGGATAAGAGTATGCATCCCCGGCCGAAAGTCCCGCAAGAAGGCGGTCAAATACGACAAACGGCGCTACAAACGCCGCAATCGCATCGAGATCATGTTCGGGCGCCTCAAGGACTGGCGCCGCGTTGCAACCCGATACGACCGATGTCCCGAGACCTTCTTTTCCGCCATCCTCCTCGCTGCAACCGTCATCTTCTGGCTATAATCAAGAACGAGTCCTGACCCTAGGGTGGTTTTCATTGGTGGCGGCCGTTTCATATGATCATGTGAGGTTCAGGTAAGGGCCAGCCGCCCACCGGACAAGCGCGTCATTCTGCCGGATAGTTCCAGTTGCAGCAGTACCGGAGCCAATTCGGATGCGGGCAGGCCAATATCCCGGATCAGGGTATTTTCATCGGTAGGGCTTGGTGAAAGCCGGGCCAGAACCTGCGTTTCAATCCGGGTGTGTGTTGTCCCGTGATGTGGCAATGGAAGCACTGGTTGCTTCTGCTGGTTGGTCTGTGGGGGGACAGGGGGCATGCCGGGGCCGGGCGGTTTGCAGGGGCGTGCCGGATTTGCGTTCACGCCAGTACCGGACAATACCGATTGCAGGCCGGGTAAGGCGTCGATGACATCTTCGGCGCAGCGAACAAGGGTTGCGCCGTCCCGGATCAGTTGGTTGCAGCCGCCGGCCCGGCCATCAACCGGGTGTCCCGGAACGGCCAGAACATCGCGTCCCTGATCAAGGGCATCACGGGCCGTGATCAGGCTTCCTGACCTGATGGCAGCCTCAACAACGATGACGCCATGGCTGAGGCCGGAAATGATACGGTTCCGCAGCGGGAAATGTCGCGCAAACGGTGCCAGTCCCGGCGGTTGTTCCGAAATCAGGCAGCCCTGGGCGCAGATGGAGGCTGCCAGTACCCGGTTTTCGGATGGATAGACGTGATCCACACCACCTGCCATGACGGCGATGGTGCCGAATTGCAGGCTGGCTTCATGTGCGGCGCTGTCAATGCCCCGGGCGAGACCGGCAGTGACGACAATGCCGGCTTTGGTCAGTGCCGAAGCCATGCTACGGGCCATGCGCAACCCCAGGGATGAGGCATTGCGTGCTCCGATCACTGCAAGGGTGGGGCGTTGCAGTGCCTGGATGTTGCCCTTGACCCATATGACCGGTGGAGCATCATGAATTTCACGCAGCAGTGGCGGATAGTCAGGCGAATCGTACCGGATCAGCCGTGCATGCGCCTTGCGCCCGGCTTTCAGTTCCGCTGCGGCGATGGCTTCGGCACATGGTTCATAATCCCCGACACCAGCCTTGCGGGCCACTTCGGGCAGGGCATCCAGGGCGGCCTGTGTCGTGCCGTGTTCCGTAATCATGCGGTGAAAGGTTGCCGGCCCGACCCGGCGAGAGCGAATGAGACGGAGGAAGGTCAGATCATCTTCCTTCGCGGTGGGTGGGGTGTGGGGGGTGTTGAAAGAAAACAACCTCGTCGACCTTTCCGCCTCATTCGAGGGTGTTATTGCCGATGAATGGTTAAAATTCCGTTAGCAGGCAAACTGGATCCGAATTTATTTCCGGAATGAGGTTACAGGCTGTCAGGTGCCGGTTTGTCTTGTGCCATGAGCAGGGATTGCCGCGTGGTGGTCTGCCGGACATGCCGCCATCATTCCGGTGTTCCGGTTGCCGACCCGCCCACGGTCAGCCCGCCGATCATCAATGTTGGTAGGCCGACTCCGACCGGGACCCATTGTCCCTGCTTCCCGCAGGTTCCCATGCCTGGGTCAAGTGACATGTCATTGCCGATGGCACGAATATGTTTGAGTACGGTTGCTCCGTCCCCGATCAGTGTTGCGCCCCGGATCGGATCCCCGACCTGACCGTTTTTCACGCGATAGGCTTCGGTACAGGAAAAGACGAATTTCCCGTTGGTGATATCGACCTGACCACCACCGAAGCCAACGGCATAGATACCGTCTTTCAGATCGGACAGGATGGCATCGGGGGCAGAATTTCCACCCAGCATGAACGTGTTGGTCATGCGCGGCATAGGGGTATGGGCATAGCTTTCGCGACGGCCGTTCCCCGTTGGATCAACCCCCATGAGACGGGCGTTCTGGCGGTCCTGCAGGTAGCCGACAAGGATGCCGTCGTCGATCAGGATATTTTGGCCGGGGGCCGTACCTTCATCATCGACGCTGATGGAGCCGCGGCGATCTGGGATGGTGCCATCATCAATGACGGTGACGCCCGGGGCGGCAACACGGGTGCCCGTCAGCCCGGCAAAGGCGGAATGTCCCTTGCGGTTGAAATCACCCTCCAGCCCATGACCGACGGCTTCGTGTAACAGGATACCTGGCCAGCCCGGTCCCAGTACGACATCCATCATGCCGGCTGGTGCGGGAACCGAATGCAGGTTGACCAGTGCAATGCGTAATGCCTCGTCAACCTGTGCCTTCCAGTGTGTGGGTTCCGTCAGGCCGGTCAGGGAAATACGCCCGCCACCACCGGTGCTTCCGCTTTCCCGTCTGGTGTTGTCCTCGACGATAACCGACACGTTCAGCCGTGCCATCGGACGAGTATCCGTGACCAGACCTCCCTCGGGCCGCAGAATGGTGATTTCCTGAAGGCTGCTCAGGATTGAGGCACTGACCTGAACCACCCTCGGGTCACGGCTGCGGGCATAGGCATCAATTTCCCGCAGCAACGTAATCCGGGTTGCAATGTCGATACCCTGTGCGGGGTCTATGGGTGTATAAAGGGGCGTAACCTGCTGTGCCTGTGGGGGCAGGGCAAGGCTGTGGCCTCCGTCACGGACGGCCAACCTGACGGTTTCGGCCGCGCGTTGCAGGGAAGGGAGTGTCAGTTCGGTCGAATGCGCATAACCGGTGACCTCGCCGGAAACGGCGCGGAGTCCGAACCCCTGACGGGTGGTATAGCTTGACCCGCGCAGACGTTTGTCGTCGAATGTCAGTGATTCCGCATGCGACCTTTCGATGAACAGTTCCCCGTCTTGGGCGCCTCTGGTTGCATTGCGCAAGACCGAAAGGGCAGCATCTTGGTCCAGGTTCGTTTCGAAAGGGCGGAAGGTGTTAGTTGTCATGAAATAAGGTCCGGTAATCGCAATGGTTTGGGTTGTTGCTTGGTTATTGACATGTGCTGACTTGTCGCAGGGCGGGTTTTATGGTTGTAAACGGAAAAAGGTTGACTCGGAAGAGCAGCGCATACTCTCGGCCAATATATGAGATGGTATGTGCCAGAACAAAGGCAAGGGATACTCAGATGGTGGCTCCAGCGATGATGCGCCGCGTAATGGCGGCAGGAATGGGGGCGGCAGCGCTGTTGTCGTCGGGGACAGCCTTTGCGCAGGAGGTGCTGGGTGACCTGCCGGTACGAGGTGCGCCGAAGCCACGGGGTATCGGGTTCCAGCCGGCATCCTCCCCGCAGGCAATTGATCAGCAATGGCTGGACCATTATATTCTGATTATCATCACCGTCGTCACGGTTTTCGTCTGTGCAATGCTGCTGTGGTGTATCCTGCGTTTCAACCGTCGAGCCAACCCGACGCCAGCACGTTTCAGTCATAACACGCCGCTGGAAATCACGTGGACGTTGGTGCCGATCCTGATTCTGATCTCGATCGGGGTGTTTTCGCTGCCAATCCTGTTCCGTCAGCTGGCCATTCCGGAGAACCCGGCCGTGGTCATCAAGGCAACCGGGCATCAGTGGTACTGGTCTTATGAATACCCTAACGAGGAAATTGCCTTTGATGCGCTGATGCTGGCAAAAGAGGACCTGGCGGCAAATGGCTATGCCGAAGAAGAATATCTGCTGGCCGCCGATAACGCCGTTGTCGTTCCGGTGGGGCAGGAAGTGCTGATGCAGTTTACTGCGTCTGATGTCATTCATTCTTGGGCGGTTCCGGCCTTTGCGATTAAGCAAGACGCGGTTCCGGGCCGGATTGCCCAGATGGCCTTTACTGTGAATGAAGAAGGCATCTACTTTGGCCAGTGCTCGGAACTGTGCGGCATCAATCATTCCTACATGCCGATCGTGGTAAAGGCTGTTGCGCCTGAAAAATATGCAGCCTGGCTTGAGGGGGCGAAGGTGGAATTCGCATCTGCCGATATGGGCGAGGTTCGCCCCCTGCAACTGGCCCGGAAGTAATCCGGAGTGGGCGACGTTACCACATATCAGGGCCCGGACGAGGCCGGTTTCGGGGACTATGTTGCCCTGCTCAAGCCTCGGGTCATGTCGCTGGTGGTGTTTACGGCCTTTGCCGGCCTGGTCGTCGCACCGGGGAACATCCATCCGGTTGTCGTCTTTTGTGCCGTTCTGTTCATTGCCATAGGCGGTGGCGCCTCGGGGGCGCTGAACATGTGGTATGATGCAGATATAGATGCTGTCATGCGGCGGACCCGGTCACGGCCTTTGCCGGCCGGACGCATTACCGAAGACGAAGCACTGGGGCTGGGGCTGGGGCTGTCGGGATTGTCGGTGATGATGCTGGGTCTGGCGACCAACTGGTTTGCCGCAGGCTTTCTGGCCTTTACCATTTTCTTCTATGCCGTTGTCTACACGATATGGCTGAAGCGTTCGACCCCGCAGAATATTGTAATCGGGGGGGCTGCGGGGGCGTTCCCTCCAATGATTGGCTGGGCATGCGTAACGGGTGGCGTCAGTACTGAATCGCTGCTGATGTTTGCCCTGATTTTCTTCTGGACCCCACCCCATTTCTGGGCGCTGGCGCTGTTCATGAAGGATGATTATTCCAATGCCGGGGTGCCGATGCTGACGGTTACCCACGGGCGTGCAGTTACGCGGCGGCACATTTTTGTCTATACGCTGGTCCTTGCGCCTTTTGCGATCTGGCTTGGCCTGACTTCGGTTGGCGGGCCGTTTTATCTGGCTGTGGCCATTGTGCTGAACACGCTGTTCATCTGGCGTGGCTGGCAGGTGATGTGCCGCACCGATGAGCAATCTCATGCGGATGGTCACGCGGCTGAGAAGTCCTTCTTCAAGCTGTCTCTGATTTATCTTTTTGCGCATTTTGCGGCGCTTCTGGTTCAGCGCTGGGTGATGCCATGAGCGCATTGCGTACTGAGCATGAACTGCATGCGCGGCGACGCTCACGAAATGTCGGCTTGCTGGTTGTGCTTCTGGCCTTTGCCGGGCTGATTTTTGCACTGTCGATCGTTAAGGTCAGTGGCGGCAATCCGGCTGCTCTGGAGGGGTTCGACCATCAGGTTCGTCCGGCCCTTCTGCCCCGCGAGGACGGTGTTGATATTGCACCTGATAGTGATCCCGTAGCAGCACCCGGAACGCCTGCGGCAGAACAGGGAGCAAGGGCCACATCATGAGCATGCTGCCAAAAGACAAGAACCAGCGTGTATTGCTGTCTCTGGTGGCAGTGGTGATAACCATGGGTGCGCTCGCCTGGGCGGCCGTGCCGTTCTACAATTGGTTCTGCCGTGTAACCGGATATGGCGGTACGACGCAGGTTTCTGAGGCGGATGACGGTGCAGGCCGTACGGTCCTTGATGAGACCATTACCATTCGTTTTGATGCGAATGTAGAACCGAGCCTGCCTTGGGAATTTCGTCCGATGCAGCATGAAATGACGATGCGGATCGGTGAAAGCGGCATGGCCTTCTATGAGGCGGTGAATAATTCCGACAAGCCCGTCACCGGACGGGCATCATATAATGTCGCACCCGAGATCGCGGGATCGTTCTTCTACAAGATCGAATGCTTCTGCTTTACCGAACAGACTTTGCAACCGGGTGAGCGGATTGAAATGCCTGTCACCTTTGAGGTTGATCCGGAAATTGTGACAGATCGCGACGCTTACAAAGTGCGTGATATCACGCTGAGTTATACCTTCCATTACTATGATACGCCCGAAACTGATGCATCGGCCGCACAGGCGGCGTTGGCGACGGAAGCCGGCGTAACCAAAATGAACTGACGCAATAGCGGGGACAGCCAATGGCGCATGCTAAGAATCACGATTATCACATCCTGCCGCCCTCGCTCTGGCCTCTTCTGAGCGCTGTCGCGGTTTTTGTCATGCTGACAGGCGCAGTGGCTTGGATGAACAATGCAGGTCCGTGGGCATTCCTGATCGGGTTTGTCGGTGTGCTTTATACGATGTTTGGCTGGTGGGCCGATGTTGTCCATGAGGGTGAAACCGGCGACCATACCCCGGTCGTTCAGATCGGTCTGCGCTATGGCTTTATCCTGTTCGTCATGTCCGAGGTGATGTTCTTCGTCGCCTGGTTCTGGGCCTTCTTCAAGAATGCCATGTATCCGATGGGTCCGGAAAGCCCGCTGAAAGATGGTATCTGGCCGCCGGAAGGTATCGTGACCTTTGATCCTTGGCATTTGCCGCTGATCAATACGCTTATCCTGCTGCTGTCGGGGGTTGCTGTAACCTGGGCTCACCATGCGCTGGTTCATGAAAATAATCGCAAGACTGCAATTAACGGTCTTGCCGTGGCTGTGGTCTTGGGGATTTGCTTCACCTTCCTGCAAGCCTATGAATACAGTCATGCAGCCTTCGGTCTGTCGGATACGGTTTATGGCGGTGTCTTCTACATGGCGACTGGTTTTCACGGTTTTCACGTCATTGTCGGGACAATCTTCCTGTTTGTCTGCATGATTCGCCTGATGCGCGGCCAGATGAGTGACAAACAGCATGTCGGTTTCGAGACGGCGGCCTGGTACTGGCATTTTGTCGATGTGGTCTGGCTGTTCCTCTTCTTCGCAATCTATATCTGGGGTCGCTGACCTGCGCTCCGGTTTGCCAATCCGGGATAATCGAACAGCGCGGGGTTCCTGCGCCGTTTATGTATTGACAGGGAGAACCCCATGATCCGGACCTGTCGGTTCTTACCTGTCCAGGATGATGACTGGTCACATGAGGGATAACAGCACCCGGACCCGTTCGATTATCGTGCCGCTGATCTTCGGCATTGTCGGAACGGCAATCCTGATTAGCCTCGGTTTCTGGCAGCTGCGCCGGCTGAAAGAAAAAACGACCCTGCTGGCCGAAATTCAGGCTGGCATCAATGCTGCGCCTCAGCCGCTGCCGGAAGCAATCGACCCGTCCATGAAATATACCCCCGTTATTGTCCGTGGCAGGACAACAGGAGAGGAAATCCTTGTCCTGTCGGGAACGCGGGAAAGTGGAGGCGGCTATAACGTCATTTCCGATCTTCTGACCGATGATGGCCGGCGGATCATGGTTGATCGCGGATTTATCGCACAGGATTACCGTCAGACGCCCCGCCCGCCCGTGGAGCTGACCGTCATGGGTAACCTGCACTGGCCGAATGAAAAGGGCAGTGCCACACCCGAACCTGATCCGACAATGGGAATCTGGTTTGCCCGTGACGTACCGGCCATGGCTGGGGAATTGGATACGCAACCTGTGCTGGTCGTTGCTGCCGGGGTGCAGGGTGATTCACAGGGTGTTCAGCCCATCCCGGTCACGATTGAGGGAATTCCCAACAGTCATCTGTCCTATGCCGTGCAATGGTTTCTGTTTGCGGCAACCTGCGCAGGGATGACAGCGTGGCTGATCTGGCGTATCAGGCAGCGGACATATTAGGGATAAATGATGCGTTATATCTCGACGCGGGGGGATGCCCCGGTTCTGGACTTTGAACAGGCGATGCTGACGGGGCTGGCCCGTGATGGCGGGCTGTATCTGCCCGACTCCATCCCGCAGCCTGAAGATATCGCGGGACTGGAAAGCCTGTCTTATGAACATGCCGCCCTGCGGATCATCAGGCCCTTTCTGGGTGATAGTTTCACCGATGCGGAACTGACCTTTGCGCTTGATGCGGCATATGCAGATTTCGGCCATATTGCCCGCGCGCCCCTGCATCAACTGGCACCGGGTCAGCACCTGCTGGAACTGTTCCACGGTCCGACACTGGCCTTCAAGGATTTTGCCATGCAGCTGATCGGGCAGCTGTTTCAGATTGCACTGGCGCGGTCCGGTCAGCGTATCACGATTGTCGGTGCGACCTCCGGTGATACCGGTAGCGCTGCGATTGAGGCATTCCGGGGATTGCCGAATGTCGATGTTTTCATTCTGTTTCCGGATGGTCGTGTCAGTGATGTACAGCGTCGCCAGATGACGACGCCGGAAGATGCCAATGTGCATGCGCTTGCATTGAACGGGCATTTTGACGACTGTCAGGCGCGACTGAAGGAGCTGTTCAATGACCATGCCTTTCGCGATCAGGTCGGATTGGCCGGGGTCAATTCGATCAACTGGGCGCGGGTTCTGGCTCAGGTGATCTATTATTTCACGGCGGCAGTCAGCCTTGGCGCTCCGGGAAGAACAGTTGACTTTACCGTGCCGACCGGAAATTTTGGTGATATCCTTGCCGGACTGGTTGCAAAGCGCATGGGCCTGTCCATCGGTCAGCTGGTCATTGCGACAAATCAGAACGATATTCTGCATCGCGCCCTGACAATGGGTGAATACAGGATGGGTGAAGTCGCACCTTCCATGTCGCCATCCATGGATATTCAGGTCAGCAGCAATTTTGAACGTGCACTGTTCTGGGCTTACGGCAGCGATCCCGCAGCGATCCGGCAGCTCATGAGTGAGCTGCGTCAGGGTGGCTTTACCATCAGCCAGGGTGCATTGCAGGCGTTGCAGGAAGATTTTGTATCTGGTCGTACGTCCGAGGCGGAAACACTGGACATGATCCGTACCATCCGAACTGAAACAGGGAAAATCCTGTGCCCGCACTCCGCAGTTGGCGTAAAGGTCGCGCGGGAGCATCTGCGCCCCGGTATTCCGATGATTACGCTGGCAACGGCACATCCGGCGAAGTTTCCGGATGCGGTGGAAAGGGCCGTGGGTATCCGTCCGGGATTACCACCACATATGGAAAATCTCTTTGATAAGCCCGAGCGTGTGACGCGGGTTGAAAATGATGTTGAGGCACTTAAGGCGCTGATCCTTGAGCGGAGGAAGGTTTGAGTCAGACAAATATTACCACCCTGCCCAATGGGTTACGTGTCATTACGCGTAACATGCCAGGGCTGCATTCTGCGACGCTTGGCCTTTGGGTCTGTGCCGGAGGCCGCGATGAACGCGCCGAACAGAACGGGATTGCGCATTTCCTTGAACATATGGCCTTCAAGGGAACAGCCCGTCGTTCTGCCTTGCAGATTGCTGAAGAAATCGAAGATGTCGGCGGTTATATCAACGCCTACACATCGCGCGACACAACTGCATATTATGCCCGCATACTGAAGGCCGATACGACGCTGGCGCTGGATGTCCTGTCTGATATCGTCCTGAATCCATCCTTCGATGAGCACGAAATTGAAACTGAACGTGGCGTGATCCTGCAGGAAATCGGGCAATCACTGGATACGCCTGATGATATCATATTCGACTGGCTGCAAGAGGCAGCCTATCCTGATCAGCCATTTGGACGCACCATTCTCGGGCCGGCTGAAAGGGTGTCTCATTTTGGCTGCGGAGATCTGTCGGGCTTTGTTGCAGAATATTATGGGCCAGACCAGATGGTTCTGGCCGCTGCCGGTGCGGTTGATCATGATGCCATCCTGCGTCAGGCCGAAGCAACGTTCGGGCATCTGGCTGGACGGAAGCGCCCCCTACGCGCTGCGGCACGCTGGCATGGGTCGGAAACGCGCCGGATCAAGGATCTTGAACAGGCACATTTTACGTTGGCCTTTGAAGGTCCCGGTTATCTGTCACCACAATATCACGCTGCCCAGATCTGGACGACGGTAATGGGTGGAGGCATGTCCTCGCGTCTGTTCCAGAAAGTCCGGGAAGAGCGTGGTTTGTGCTATACGATTTTTGCGCAGTCAGGCTTTCATGACGATACCGGCATGATGACCGTGTATGCGGGGACGGCGGCTGAAGATATTGCTGAGCTTGCCGCGCTGACTGTAGATGAGCTGAAACGTTCCGTTGACGGGCTGAGCGATGCTGAAATCACACGGGCTAAGGCTCAGCTCAAGGCCGGGATGCTGATGGGACTGGAAAGCAGTTCAGGTCAGGCGGAACGCATCGCGCGTTCGCTGGCAATCTGGGGGCGTGTTCCCGATCCGTCTGAGACCGCCGCCCTGATTGATGCCGTGACACGCAATGACCTTATCGATTATGCGCAAACGCTGATTGCCCGTCAGCCAGCTATGGCACTGTATGGCCCGGTGGAACGTACGCCTTCGCTTGAAGAACTTGGTGAAAGGCTCGTTGCCTGATGTTTTCCCGGCGTCGTCCGATTTGTCTGGAGACTGAGCGGATGGTGCTTCGGTTGCCCCAGCATTCCGATTTTAATGCCTGGAAAACTCTGCGGGAGGAAAGCAGCGAATTCCTGACGCCATGGGAGCCGACATGGTCAGCCGATCACTTGTCGCGCAAGGCATTTGCCAATCGTGTATACTGGGCGATACGCGCAAGCCGCAGTGGCAGTTCGGTTCCGTTCTTCCTTGAGCGTAATGTGGATGGCGTGCTGCTGGGGGCAATCACGCTGGACAATATCCGGCGTGGTCCGGCACAAATGGCCACAATCGGGTACTGGATTGGTGCGGTCCATGCACGGCAGGGCTATATGGCAGAAGCCATTGATACTGTCGTACGGCATGCCTTTATTTCGCTTGACCTGTCGCGGATTGAAGCAGCCTGCCTGCCTGATAATGCGGCTTCCCGGGGTGTCTTGGAACGCTCAGGTTTCAAGTATGAGGGCGTTGCGCAAAGTTATCTGCAAATCAACGGGCGCTGGCGAACGCATGTTCTCTATGCCAATCTGCGCCATGACCGGCGGGGGCGGACGGGTGTCGGTTAAGCGTGCAGGTCATGACAGGGAGGGCGGATCATGCTGAATGATGCCGGACCGGAATTGGCGGCGGAACTGCCCAATGGCGTCCTGCGTGATATTGAGCCGCGCTATCTGGAAGAACCCCGCAATCGTTATCATGGCCGGGCCGGCCTTCTGGCAATGCCCCGCAATGTTGAGGAAGTGGCGGCAATAGTCCGGGCTTGTGCACGGGCACAGGTCGGGATCGTGCCGTTTGGCGGGGGGACCGGACTGGTTGCGGGTCAGGTCATGCCGGAAGGGCCTGCTCCGCTGGTTTTGTCGCTGGAACGTATGAACAGGATACGTGATCTGTGGCCGGCAGAGAATGTTCTGATTGCAGAAGCGGGCATGACGTTGCAAGTGGTTCGCGATTCAGCTGAAGCGGCGGGACGTACCTTTCCGTTATCCCTTGCGTCGCAGGGCAGTGCCCGGATTGGCGGAGTTATGTCGACCAATGCAGGTGGCGTGAATGCGTTGCGTTATGGGACTGCGCGGGCACTTTGTCTGGGAATTGAGGCAGTCTTGCCGGATGGCTCCATCCTGCGCGACCTGAAGCGGTTGCGGAAAGACAATACTGGCTATGATATTCGGGATCTGCTGATCGGGGCCGAAGGTACTCTTGGGGTTATCACTGCCGCCAGCCTGCGGTTGGTTGCGTCGCCTGCCGGACATGGTGTTGCCCTGATGGTTGTGCCGAATCCGGAACGGGCCTTGTCGCTTCTGGCGCTTGCCGGGCAGTTACTTGGCGATAATGTGACGGCGTTTGAACTGATTTCCGGTGAGGGCTTGCGATTTCTGGGTGAAGCCATGCCTGATCTGCGTCAGCCCTTCGATATTCCGCCGGACTGGATGGTGCTGGTCGATATCGGCCTGCCCGCCGGTCTGGGGCCGGATCTGGCCCTGGAAACCCTGTTTGATGCTGCGCAGAAGGCTGGTATGGCAACCGATGGGCTGATTGCCAGATCAGGTCAGCAAGCAGCCGGTTTCTGGCATTTGCGTGAATCCATTCCGCTGGCAAACCGTCGTATCGGGGCCATATCCAGTCATGATATTTCGTTGCCGCTGTCAGAAATACCCCGCTTTATCCAGGATGCCGGGGACATGCTGGCTGATATGGCAGCAGATATGCGTGTCAACTGTTTTGGCCATCTGGGTGATGGTAACCTGCATTATAATGCCTTTCCTGCGGCTCACCGTGACCGGGCCGAATATGATGTGCTGCGCCCGCGCATACAGGAAGCTGTGCATCAGATGGTTGTCGAACGTGGCGGCTCGTTCTCGGCAGAACACGGGGTTGGTCGGCTGAAGGCGGGTGATCTGAAACGCTGGGCAGATCCTGCGCGGCTTGCGGCCATGCAGGCAATCAAGGATGCTCTGGATCCGTCGGGCATTATGAACCCCGGGGCAGTCCTGACGTGATGACGGGACTTGTCCGACAGAAAGCGGAGCCCTAGCGTCTGTTCCATGTTACGTTATCTTGTCCGCCGGATACTTTCCTTTCTGCTCAGCCTGATCGTGGCGTCGATGGTGATCTTTCTGCTGGTTGAAATGGTACCCGGAGATCCCGCGACCTTCATGCTGGGTACGGGGGCACAGCCTGATACCCTGGTAGCCTTGCGGGCGCAGCTGGGTTTGGATGAGCCACTTCCGGTTCGTTACATGAACTGGCTGGGTGCGATCATGAATGGTGATCTCGGGCACAGCTTTACATATAAGACCCCGGTTACCAGCATGATCCTTGACCGGATACAAGTGTCGTTGCCACTGGCGGTCATGGCACTGGCATTATCTGTCACTATCGCCTTTCCGATCGGGTTGTTTGCGGCTTCTCGCCGGGGGCAGCCGGCTGATACGGCGGTGATGGGGGTTACGCAAGTTGGCATTGCACTGCCGAATTTCTGGTTTGCGATGCTTCTCGTGCTATTATTTGCCATTCAGTTGCAATGGTTGCCGGCGGGGGGCTTTGCCGGCTGGGACCGGCCGGCTGCCGCGTTGCGATCTCTTCTGTTGCCGGCCGTGGCTCTGGCTTTGCCTCAGGCGGCCATTCTGGCTCGCGTATTACGCTCCGCCCTGATTGAGACGCTGGATCAGGACTATATCCGTACGGCACGTGCCAAGGGTCTGACCCGGGGGCAGACATTGCGACGCCATGCGCTGCGCAATGCACTGATCCCGGTTCTGACCATCATGGGGATGCAGTTTTCTTTTCTGCTTGCGGGGGCTATCATTATTGAGAATGTCTTCTACCTTCCGGGCCTCGGCCGGCTCATCTTTCAGGCCATAACGCAGCGTGATCTGATTGTCGTACAATCATCCGTACTGGTGCTGGTTGCGGCCGTGATCATGGTTACGTTTCTTGTTGATATTACCTATGCTGCCGTGGATCCGAGGCTGCGGAGGGCATGAGGTGGACATCGCTTATCGGGGCTGTTCTGGCGGGTCTTGCGCTTGTGGCGGCAGGGCTGTCTTTCCTGTGGGCGCCTTATGATATCCTGCAAATGGATGTTGCAAACAAGTTGCAGCCACCTTCGGTTGCGCATTGGCTGGGAACTGACCATTTCGGACGTGATATCCTGTCAATGGTGATGATCGGGGCACGGACATCAATCGCTGTGGCGGTGGTGGCCGTGGGTATAGGCATGGGGCTGGGAGTGCCGCTGGGTCTGATTGCGGCGGCAAACCGTGGCGGCTGGCTGGATGAAATCATCATGCGGGGCAATGATCTGATCTTTGCCTTCCCCTCGCTGGTGATT
The DNA here is from genome assembly GCA_047971845.1 of Paracoccus sp. (in: a-proteobacteria). Lineage (GTDB taxonomy): Bacteria > Pseudomonadota > Alphaproteobacteria > Rhodobacterales > Rhodobacteraceae > Paracoccus. The sequence goes on from JBKEAB010000094.1 coordinate 13,642, forward strand.
GCTATCCTGATAACCGCCGCTTTCGGGGCGGGGGCGGTCAATGCGATTATTGCCATAGGTATCTTCAACATTCCGGTTTTTGCACGGGTGACGCGGGGAGGGGCCATGCCGATCTGGACGCTCGATTATATCCGGGCGGCCCGTGTGGCAGGAAAGGGCAGGACACGAATCAGCGTCGAACATGTTCTGCCCAATATTTCCAATCTGCTGATTGTTCAGGGCACGATCCAGTTCAGTCTTGGTATTCTGGCTGAGGCAGGGCTGTCCTATGTCGGACTGGGTGCGCAGCCGCCAACACCAAGCTGGGGGCGAATGCTGGCAGATGCGCAGACTTTCGTGAAGCTTGCACCCCATGTTGCGATCATTCCCGGCCTGTGCATTTTCATCACTGTACTGGGGCTGAACCTACTGGGGGATGGGTTGCGCGATGTGCTTGATCCAAGGCTGAAAGTGATGCAGGCATGATTGAGACGCGTGATCTGTCTGTCACCATACAGGGGCGTCCTGTGCTGCGGGACGTGGATCTGAGGCTGGAACCGGGTCGGGTCACCGGGCTCGTGGGCGAATCCGGGTCAGGAAAGTCGATGACGGCATTGGCAATCATGGGATTATTGCCGCGAGGTGCCCGGACCGGAGGGCAGGTTCTGCTGGATGGTCAGAACCTGCTGGAACTGCCGGAGGATCAGCTTTGCCGGATCCGGGGCAACCGTATCGGGATGATCTTTCAGGAACCGATGACAGCACTGAACCCGCTGATGAATATTGGTGATCAGGTTGCGGAAGTGCTGCGGATCCATCACGACGTTTCACGTGCCGAGGCGCTGATGCGGGCACGTGACCGGCTGGATCGTGTCGGTCTGGCAGAGCCACGCTTTCCGTTGACCCTCTATCCGCATGAACTGTCCGGGGGGCAACGGCAGCGTGTTGCCATTGCGCTTGCAGTTGCCGAGGCCCCGGACCTGTTGATCGCGGATGAGCCGACGACTGCACTGGATGTAACGACACAGGCGCAAATTCTGGATCTTTTGCGTGATCTGGTGTGTTCTGAAGGCATGTCGCTTCTGCTGATTACCCATGATCTAGCCGTGGTGGCCGGGATCGCCGATCATGTTGCGGTGATGAAATCCGGTGAGGTAGTCGAAGAAGGTGCGACGGAAATGCTGTTTCGCACCCAGGCCCATCCTTATACCCGTAATCTTTTTGCCGCCTCTCGCCACGCGCCGGCACGTATTGCCGCCACCCCGGACGATACCCCCATCCTCTCGGTCCGGAAGGCGGTGCGTGAATATATCCTGCCCCGGCCATCCGGCTTCGCCCTTCATCCGGTCCTGCGTGCGGTGGATGAGGTCAGTCTTGATATCCAGGATGGCGAATCTGTGGGATTGGTTGGCGAATCCGGTTGCGGTAAATCAACCTTAACGAGAGCGATCCTCGGGCTTGATCCCCTGCAAGGCGGAGAAATCCGTCTGGATGGGAAGAGTGTGCTGGCGGGAAGCCGGATGCCCGCAGCATTACGGGCCAAGGTGCAGGTGGTCTTTCAGGACCCTTTTGGTAGTTTCAACCCGCGTTGGCGGGTTGAGCGTCTGGTGGCGGAACCTTTCCATCTGACCGGTTGGCCTGGAGATTGGCGCGGGCGTGTGGCTGAAGCCTTGCGCGAAGTGGGCCTGGATCCGTCTCTGTCGTGCCGCTATATCCATGAATTCTCCGGTGGACAGCGTCAGCGTCTGGCCATTGCTCGTGCCCTGATCATTCGTCCTCGTCTGATTGTGCTGGATGAGGCCGTCAGTGCACTGGATGTCCGTGTGCGTGCGCAGGTGCTGGATCTGCTTGCTGATCTGCGGCGCAGCTATGGCATGGCCTATCTGTTCATCAGCCATGATCTGGGCGTGGTGCGTGGGGTTACGGACCGGGTTCTGGTGATGGATAAGGGCCAGATTGTTGAAGAGGGGCCAACCCTCCAGGTCATGGATGCCCCAACCCATCCGACTACCCGGCGATTGATGGATGCAATGCCCGAAATCCCTGCAGAATGGGTGGTCCCGGCAATGCCAGGTTAGGCGCCAGACCCACCACCACCTATTGGGACCGATCATTGGCTGCAGTTTCCGGGAGGCGCATCATGCACGATTTTACGACAGGTTCTTGTCGATCCGACCGAAGCTGTCGCTTTCGGACGTGATACAGCGGATCAAGGGACGCTCATCGTGGGAGCTCCCGAAATTATGTAAGCGCTATTGCGGCGGGCGTTTCTGGGTGTGCGGCTATTTCCCGACTACACTGGGGAATGTTACCGATGATATCATCATGCAGTATCTGGAATGATATTCCGAAAATTATGCAACAGTGCCAGTAGGTTGTGCTTTACTGCTCGTTGCTTGTCGTGGCTGAGGGTACTGCAGGGGCATCTGGTGGGGATGACGATGCCACCACGCACAAAATGCCAGGGAACACTCTTTCCGCTGAAGGGACCGCATGCTGGTGTGGTTGCTTGTTCGAGTATCAGAACCTGCATGAAATGGGAAAGGCCGGAACAGGTCCGGCCTTTCCCTGTCTGCGGAAAACAGGGTTTAGCAGACGAGAGACTTACAGTTCCGGTTATGGCGTACCGCCAGCTTGCGGCCCATCCGGCCTGATGCCAGCACGCGGACAGCGGGGCGCGACATGCCGTCACGCAGTTCGGGGAAAAGCATAAAGATTTCCTCGCATGCGGCGGGCCCGACTGCCTTCAGCGCCTCTTCTCCGGTATGCAGCGATTCCGTTTCCGCACCATTGGCCACGACGATCTGGTGGTCGTCGAACAGGAAGTGGACATAGGTCACACTGTCCAGATCCTCGGCCACGTCGATCCCGTCGATCTGACACAGCTGCTTGGCGGCAACCAGCACCTCCATCGCACCGAACATCTTCATGGCGATCTTTGAGCGCACGAGGATACGGTGCTGCGGTGAAACAATCAGATCGGTTTCCGGCAGACCGGCCCCAAGCGCCCCCTTGCAGATCCGGATCGGACGCAGCTTCGGGGTCGTCCACAGGGCATTTGCGTCCAGTCTGCGTTGACCGATCCAGCGGACCGGCTGAAGCCCGGCATCGCGGGTGACAACCAGCATACCAACATCCAGATCCCCGGCCCGGACCTCGCCGGAAGCCGTCCGGATCAGTGTATCGGTGCTGAAACATGGAACATTGGTATTATCCCAAGTCAG
>JBKEAB010000095.1:0-3058 GCA_047971845.1 Paracoccus sp. (in: a-proteobacteria)
GCTGCTTTAGCGCCGTGTTGTACGAAGGTCAGTTCCTGGTCTTGTACTTCGTAGGGGACCAACCGCTTATGCTGGTCAGCTACCATCTTGGATTCAATCAGTGAATCCCTCACACATTTGTCCAACAAAGCCAGGTGACGCCGCACGTCCTGAAACACACGGCGATTACCTGGGCGGTCAAGAACGGGGTGCAACTGGACGATGCCGCCGAATATTTCGACACGACCGCCGAAACCATCCGCAAACACTACTGGCACCACAGCCCGCACCATCAGGAGCGCGCGGTGGAAATCATCGAAAGGAGAAAATAACTGTGCAGATAACTGTGCGCGACGACACCCCGAAACCTGCTAAGTTATGGTGCTGCCGGAGAGATTTGAACTCTCGACCTCTCCCTTACCAAGGGAGTGCTCTACCCCTGAGCTACGGCAGCGCCGACCGGTCTTGCGACCGTGAAGGGCGATTTAGACGAGGGGCGTTCGTGGTGCAAGGGGGACACCGAAAGATTTTTCACCCTCTGCGTAAATTCTGATCCACCCTTTTCGTCCTGTTCCCCGGCCGCATGCATTGCATGAGCGACCTCAATCACGAGTTTCAGAACCGTCAACGCCCCAGATTGCTGTTTTCGGTACCCAGCCCTTGGCTCCGGATCCGGAAATACGACACCAGTTAATGTCGCATTCCCCCAGCCTGACAATGGCTCCGCCTTCCGCCATGGCAATCGTACCGGCATTCAGGTCAGGCCGTGAGCGCAACTCAACCATATCCTGCTGAACGATCGCTGTCCGGACACCTGACAGCAGACGGTAATGGACCCAACCGCCTGCCCCGTCACGATCCTCCACCCGGCGCCAGTGGCCGAATTCGCCAACCACCCGCAACGGCATGCCCGCATGATGAAAGACCCAGTCAATCCGGTGTGACAGGGACGGACCCCGCCGGACATTCCCTTCATCCCCCTTCAGTGAGACATAGCGCGGAATCGGCAAACGGGTTACCGGCCCCCGTCTGGATTCTGCCCTTGCCGTCGGCTCCTGTACTACTGCTGTCCGGACCGGGCGGGTTACCGGACGTGCATCGGACAAAGGAGTATCACCCGGGGCTGGGATAACCTGTTCAGGGGCAGCAGTGGCGGCAACCACGGTTTCCGTATCTTCATTGTTGAGGGCATGTGCAGGTGCCAACACCATTGCCAGCAGCACAACCGCCGAAACACTCAAAAGAACCCTGGCAGGCCAGCCAAGCCTGCCCCACGCTGAAACGGAACCCCTGGTTCCTGCCGCCGAATACCTGAAACCCTGCTTAGTCGCCCCGCGATAGGCGCGACGAAGCGATGGAGAGATATGCGCCATCTTCCCTTACCTGCTCATTGCGACCTGCGCCGCGATCCTGTTTCGCGGCATACTGCCGCACCGCCTCTGCCACGTCGTTTGTCATGCGTGGCTTTCGGGGTCTTGTACCTGCGCCCCGATCAGGTGCAGTTTGCCTCAATGATCCCGAGGTTGGAAGGGAGGATCAAATGAGCAGTGCCAATTCCCGCCTGCGTGTGGCCGTTACGCGACGCTTGCCTGACCGGGTAGAGTCCCGGTTACGCGAACTTTTCGATGTGGAACTGAATGAAACCGACCACCGTATGGACCGCGATGAGCTGATTGCGGCCATGCGAAACAGCGATGTCATCGTACCAACCCTGTCTGATCGCATTGATGGGGAAATGTTGACGCAGGCTGGCGGGCGATTGCAGCTGATTGCCAATTATGGGGCCGGAACGGACCATATTGATATTACCGGTGCCCGTCAGCGCGGCATATTCGTATCGAACACGCCTGGCGTTCTGACGGAAGACACGGCCGATATGGCACTGGCGCTGATCATTGCCGTTACCCGGCGCCTGAGCGAAGGACTGACGGTCATGCAATCGGGCGAATGGGAAGGCTGGTCACCGACAGCCTTTCTTGGCGGCCGGATACGGGGGCGGAAATTGGGCATCCTCGGGATGGGCCGGATCGGTCAGGCCATCGCCCGTCGCGCTCAGGCCTTTGGGATAGAGATACATTATCACAACCGGACCCGCCTGCGCCCGGAAACCGAAACTGAACTGAATGCGACATGGTGGGACAGTCTCGACCAGATGCTGGCCCGCATGGATATCATCAGCATCAATGTTTCCCATACACCGGCAACGTTCCACCTTCTGTCTGCCCGCCGCCTGAAACTGCTGAAGCCATCGGCCGTGGTAATCAACACTTCACGCGGAGAGGTGATTGATGAAAACGCACTGACACGAATGCTGCGTACAAACAAAATTGCCGGAGCCGGACTTGATGTCTATGAACATGGCCATGAAGCCAACCCACGGCTGCGCAATCTGCCAAATGTCGTATTGCTTCCTCATATGGGCAGCGCTACCGTGGAGGGCCGGACAGAGATGGGCGAGAAAGTCATTCTCAATATCCAGACCTTTGCTGATGGCCATCGCCCGCCGGATCTCGTGCTGCCAAACACGATCTGACCCGAACCCGTCACCCCCATAAAGCAAAAGGCCGCATCACCGGATGCGGCCTTGTCATACCAACGGCCCTATGTATTGACTTGTCTGGCATATTCGCGATCAGTGACTGATCTGACGCGGTTGGTATCGTTTGCGAAGAAGTTCCATGCATCGCAGCATCGTGCAACGATGTCGTCGTAGGTGTCGAAGACGGAGATCGCGAGGCGGTTGGCGCGCAGCCAGGCCCGGACATTCTCTACGGGGTTCAGTTCCGGCGCGTAGGGTGGCTGCGTCACGATGGTGATGTTGTCGGGGACGCGTAGCGCGTTTTCGCCATGCCATCCGGCACCATCCATCACCAGAATGGCGTGCGCACCCGACGCCACGGTCTTTGCGATCTCGGCGAGATGGGCGTTCATGGCTTCGGTGTTGACGAATGGCCCTGTCCCGGAATTGTTCCGGTCGGGTGCTCATGTTATGCGGCCTTGTTTTCGCAGGCCACGGGTGATTTCCAGCCGAGGGCCGAGTGTTTTCTGCGCGGGTTGTAGAAGCCGTTGATGTATTCGA